>CANHRS010000008.1 GCA_947463445.1 Flavobacteriia bacterium
CAACTTATTACTATGTAGTTGTAAGTGCATCAGGTTCTGGTTGTACATCAACAACTAGTAGTGCAGTAGCAGGAAATATTATAGCTGACCCAACAATAGGCACTCAACCACTTGCAGTAACCGAATGTATAGGCGGTACCGATGCTATGAGTGTTTCAGCTTCAGACGGCACACCATCTTTATCTTATCAATGGTATTCTAATGGTTCTAGCAGTAATAGTGGAGGAACTTCAATCGGTTCAGCCACATCATCGAGTTATACTATTCCATCAGTATCTGCAGGAACAACCTATTACTATGTAGTTGTAAGTGCATCAGGTTCTGGTTGTACATCAACAACTAGTAGTGCAGTAGCAGGAAATATTATAGCTGACCCAACGTGGGCAACAAATACCGTAACACCAGCCTCTATTTGTTCAGGCGGCGATGTAACATTTAGTGCAACAGTTTCAGGAGGTTTGAGTAATACAATTACTTGGACACGTGCAACGTCAACAGGTGGTGCAGGAAGTGCCGTTACTTCTCCGAACACAGAAGCATCCGCAACCACAGCATATTATCGTCCGGTATATACAAGTTCAGTTTCAGGCTGTAATTTAGCGGATGGCACAGAAACACCAGTAACGATTAATGCACGACCATCAACTGCTGTTTTAGCAGGAACAACAAGTATTTGTAACGGTTCAAGTGCGAACTTAACAGTTACCGTAACGGGTGGTACTTCTCCTTATTCTGTTGTTTATTCAGGCGGTACTGTAAATAGTTATACTTCAGCAAGTAATATTTCGGTTTCTCCAATAACTAATACTACCTATACCTTAACATCCGTAACAGATGCGAATGGATGTACTGCAATTACACCAAGTGGTACAGCAACAGTTTCTGTGGATGCAGCGTCTGTTTTAGGTACTGCAGGTTCAAGTCAGACTATCACTTCGGGTAGTACCGCTGCTTTAACACTTTCTGGTAATACCGGTTCAATCCAATGGCAAGAATCAGCAGATGGATCTAATGGTTGGACAAATGTAGCTACCGGTAGCGGTGCAACGTCTACAGCTTACACGACAGGTACCCTAACTTCAACCAATTATTATCGTGTTGTTGTAACCAATGGTGTGTGTAGTGCTGTAAATTCAAGTGCAATTACTATTACGGTGATTTCTGGCGTAACCACCTTCTACTTTAAAGGTTCTGGTGATATAAATAACAAAACTAGCTGGACTTCAAATTCCAATGGCTCAACAGTTTCAGCAACAATTCCAACCGCAATGGATAACAATAATCATACATTTTATATTCTTAACCTTGGTGCTAATGCTACACCAACTTTAAATGGCCCATGGACTTTAGGTACTGGAAGTAAAATTGTTGTAGGAAACGGAACAGATGCAGTAAATTTTACGGTTCCCTTTGCAATTACAGGTGGTTCTATCGATGTTTCTAATAATGCAACATTGACGATTACTTCAACAACTGCACCAACATTAGGTACTATGGATGCTGGATCAACTATAGTATATGGAGCATCAAGCGGCGTTCAATCTATTCCAGCTAAAACCTATGGTAATTTGACGTTAAGTAATAGTTCTAATAATACCGCAGGTGGTGCTATCACGGTGAATGGAACGCTTGCACTGAGTGGAGGTTCAAAACTGTCATTAAATGGAAATAATCTTACGATTGGTTCTAGTGGGGTGATCACAGGATATGATTCAGATAATTTTATTGTTACTGATTTAGGTGGTAAAATGATTCAAAATGGAATTGGATCCGGAGCTGCAGCAGGCAAGAAAATTTTCCCAGTGGGTACCACCTCCTACACACCAATTATTTTGGAAAATATTGGTACTTCCGATAATTTCTCTGTATACGTTGGTAATCAGCGTTTGGCTCAAGGAACTACTGGGGGTGCTTCAACGATGCACGCTGTAGATAGGACATGGTTTGTAGAAGAGGGTACACCGACTGGATCTGATGTTACCATGACCATCCAATGGAATGCGGGCGAAGAGTTAATTCCATCCAGTCACGCATTCAACCGAACAAATTGTTTTATTTCACATTATACTGGAAGTGCTTGGGATAGTGGATCACAAACTGGCACTGCTGCTTCTGCAGGAACCGAGGCGAATTCGTATAAAATTTCTAGAGATAGTATCACCTCCTTCTCTCCATTTGCGGTAGAAGATCCACAAGCATTACCAATCACTTTAATTGACTTCACAGCGAAAGCAGAAGGTAAGAAAATACGCTTGGATTGGGAAACTGGTTCGGAAGAAAATAACGATTACTTTACCATGGAGCGTTCGTTAGATGGTAAAAATTTCGAACAGGTTTTCACCAAAAAAGGCGCTGGTAATAGTAAGGTGAATTTATACTATTTTGGTTATGATGCAAAACCTTATACAGGAGTTTCCTATTACCGCTTAAAACAAACCGATTTTGATGGGAAGTTTGCCTATTCAGATATTGTTTCGGTGAAAATGCTTGGTGAGCAGATGCGTTCTGAAATGGATGTACAAGTCTATCCAAACCCAGTATCGAATCAATTAATTCATGTGGATCTTAATGCACAAAATAATGGTACATATACCATGCACATGATTAATGAAATTGGACAACAAGTATTTTCGGATAGTTATGAGGTAGTTGCTGGTGAAAATAAATTCGAAATACAATTGCCAACGGTAGTGACAGGTATTTATATGTTAGAAATTAGAAATCAAAATGAAATGTTAATAGATCGCGTAAAAGTAACTATTACATCGAATGAATAAATTGAAAAATTTTTAGTATATTAAGTGGAGTTAAACGTAACAATTATATACTTTCTAACTTTTTGTATGCTATGGTTTGGGAGGTTTTTCTATTTTCCTGATAGATTATTTACTATATAGAGATACATAGAAAGGTCTGTTTTTAATAAGCTTTATTAGAGTGTATTTACGTAAGTGAAATACGTGCAACAGTGTAAAATTCTACAAAAAATGATAATTTTTCGTTTAGTTTCACTGAAATTATAGTTCAGTTTCGTTAAAATAAAATATATTTGTAGAAATTGTAAGTGTGTTTTGCTACGTGCTAATTAATAGATTAACCAAAGCGGTTTTTCTTTTTCTAATCAACTAAATGAACGATATGAAAATATACCATACCATTATTACCATACTAGGATTAGCTTTTGTAGTAGCTTGTACACCTTCTTCAAAAAAGGAGGTTAAATCAATCGAGCATCAAACGAATCATAAAAAACATGTAACTCCTAAGAAAAATAAAAAAGAGTTAATCATGGATGAATATCAGGATATGAAGCGCGATTTAGAGCCAAGCGGATACACCATAACAACAGATAGTGTAAATTATATTTACATCGACAATTCGGTGAAAGTAAAGTTTAATTAATACGTTGAAATTTTGTTGTTAGTAAAATTTACAAACAGCGTAAGTAGTACTATGTCTACTGGTTTATGTCCGAAAAAAAACTGTTTTTTAAGAATTTGTAATTAAAAGTAGTATGCATGTACTTGTAGTTACAAAACTTAGAGAAATCAATACTGATAAATTTGATCGGAAGTTAACTAATCACGACCTCAGATTGAAGGAAAGAATTAACCGTTTTGTCTATTAATACTGTTAAAACTCATTCGTATGAAAATTAATACATTAATCATAAAGAATAACTCTATGCTCTCAGAAGGCTTGTGTGCTTTGATGCAACAAGATGCTGTTTATCAGGTGGAGACTATGAATTTGCAATCTTTTTTGAAAGCGCCGAAAGAAGCGCTTAAATCTCATGCTATTATTCTTGCTGCTTTACCTTTAGAAAGTAAAGAGTATAAAAACCTACTTGCGCATTTAAAATTTTTAGAAATGCCTGCAATGATGATGATGCCTATAAGTACCATTAACGATTTTCGTCAAGTGGTAAAATATAAAGTGAAAGGATACATATCATTTGCATGTGCATATGAAGAGTTGACAGATGCGATACATACCATTGTTGCTGGTGCAACCTATTATTCCAAAGAAGTAATCGCGCAATTGAAATTAATTCAAAAACAGTCTTCTTCGAAATCGGAGAAAAAGTTCGCTTCTCATTTGAAAATTTCACCAAGAGAATTAACGATAATTCGCTTGTTACAGCAAGGTTTACAATCCAAACAAATGGCAGAAGCCTTAGGTATAAGTGATAGGACTGTTGCTAAACATCGTGAAAATATCATGAAAAAATGTAAAGTGAATAATGTTACTGAATTACTTTATTTTTTACAAAAAAACGAAATTTTCCCAACTGCTTGACTTAAGTTAGGAAATTCTATTGCATATTCTGTTAATTGAGTGCCCCACATCCTTGGGGCACTTTTTTTTGCTATATGAATAGTTTGTTACCAATAGTTTAAAATTTAATTATTTGCAAGAATAAATTTGGGTAATTGGGGTAAATGTTATACTTTTATTATGTAATAACTATCTGATTATTTGATTGTTAAGTAATATTACGTATCTTATTAATCAATTATTTTTGGCTATTACACCTTTGGTAGAATCAGAGGAATACAATGTAACAACCATAACCAAAATAAATGGAAACAGCAGAAAAACAAACCATTTTTGAATCTACGATGGAGATGCAAAAAGAAACCCTAGCTCAATTAATCGAGACAGGTAAAAAAGTAACCGAAATGTATAAGGAAAACAATCCATTGCAGTTCATGTTAAAAGCTACGAAAGTAGAAAATGTAGGAATGATGAATATGAAAGAGATTCAACAAACCTTACTTAACACAGCAACCGTTTTCTCAAAACAATTACACACACTTACCAAATTACAAAGAGAAAGCGTAAAACTTTTTACTACAACACAAAAAGAGTGGTTGCAAAATGTTGAAACAAAAGAGAACAAACAATGGGTGGAGAAATTTGTTGAAATGAATGACTACCTAGAACAAACATATGTTACCCTTGATGAGAACATGTCAAAATCTATCCATAATGGATTTGAGGTGTATATGCAACAAGTGGAAAATAATACATTTATGAAAGCGAATTGGTAGTAATTCGTCCATGCAGGAAATAAAAAAAACGAGTAGTTCGAAAGAGCTACTCGTTTTTGTTTTGTGGTAATTTGAATTGCATCACATTCTTCCCCTTTTGAAAGGAAGAAAAAGCACTGCTTTTGAAGACCGAACGAAAGTGACGGGAAAAGGGGGATGACACTACATCCTCCATTATAAAATCTTTGTCACCTCCCTTAATCCCTCCTCACTTCGACAGGCTCAGCACATGCTAGGAGGGAAGTTTTATGTTCCACTTCGAGTTTAATTGATTCATAATAAATTTACCAAACCACATTCTTCCCCCTTTGAAGGGAAGAAAAAGCACTGCTTTTGAAGACTGTAAATCATTCAAGAAAAAAATGATTCATAATAAATTTACCAAACCACATTCTTCCCCCTTTGAAGGGGGACCGAGGGGGATGACCATTCACGATATTTTTTTAATTAAGTGCTTTTGAACCAAACAAAATCTTACAATTTTCACTAACTTAAATAAGAAAAACATGTATACAAATAATTTCTACAACCCCAATTTAAAAAGTTACGCAAGAGAATTGAGATCAACATCTATATCAAAAGCTGAAAAAAGAATATGGAAAGCATTACTTTCTAGAGAACAATTAAATGAAAGATTTCTAAGACAAAGACCTATAAAAAATTTTATAGTAGATTTTTTCTGTCCTAAACTTGGATTAATAATTGAAATTGATGGAAGTTCTCATTTGAACAAAGGTGCATATGATTTTTACAGAGAAGAAAAATTAAAAACTCTAGGATATACAATTATTCGATTTCAAGAAGGCGAAGTATTAAGTCAATTAGATGATGTGAAAAGTAGAATTATTTATGTTATTTATGTTTTGAATAAAGAGATTTAAAATAAAAATTAATCGATTCACCTCCCTTAATCCCTCCTCAAGGAGGGAAGCTTTATGTTCCACTTCGAGAGATGAATTGATTCATAATAAACTTACCAAACCATATTCTTCCCCCTTTGAAGGGAAGAAAAAGCACTGCTTTTGAAGACTGTAAATCATTCAAGAAAAAAATGATTTATAATAAACTTACCGAACCATATTCTTCCCCCTTCGAAGGGGGACCGAGGGGGATGACCTTATAACATCTTTCATGAAAAAATGTCACCTCCCTTATTCCCTCCTCACTTCGACAGGCTTAGCACATGCTAGGAGGGAAGCTTTATGTTTCACTTCGATATAATAATTGATTTATAATTCTAGTTCAAATTCGCTTCCAATGCATGGATTGGTTTGCGAAAAACAATCTTATGGTCAAAAACATCCATCACTACATTATCGGAAGTGTCAATTGTACCTGAAAGAAGTGCTTTCGATAGTTCATTTAATACTTGTTTTTGGATGACACGTTTTACAGGTCGCGCGCCAAATTGCGGATCATAACCTACTTCCGCAATATGATCGAAGGCATGCTCTGTAACCACTAATTTTATATCCTTTCCAAGCAACATGCGTTTTAAGTTCATTAATTGGATTTCTACGATTTTACGTACATCTCCACGCGTTAATGGTGTAAACATAATTGTTTCATCGATACGGTTTAAAAACTCCGGACGAATCGTTTGTTTGAGTAACTCCGTAACCAACAATTTTGCTTTTTCACCAGCAGCTTCTAATTCACTTTCCATTTTACCGTCAAAGGTTTCTTGAATCAAGTGAGAACCTAAATTGGAAGTCATGATGATAATGGTGTTTTTAAAGTTCACTACGCGACCTTTGTTATCCGTCAAACGTCCATCATCCAACACTTGTAAGAGAATGTTAAAGACATCCGGATGTGCTTTTTCTATTTCATCTAACAGGATAATTGAGTAAGGTTTTCTGCGCACCGCTTCGGTAAGTTGTCCACCTTCATCGTACCCGACGTATCCCGGAGGCGCACCAACCAAACGACTTACAGCGTGTTTTTCTTGGTATTCACTCATGTCGATACGCGTCATCGCATTTTCATCGTTGAATAAATATTCTGCTAATGCTTTCGCTAATTCCGTTTTACCAACGCCGGTTGTTCCTAAAAAGATAAAGGAACCAATTGGTCTTTTTGCGTCTTGTAAACCAGCACGTGAACGTCTTACAGCATCCGATAATGCTTCAATCGCTTCCGATTGACCAACTACGCGTTTGTTCAATTCATCTTCTAATTTTAAGAGTTTTGAACGTTCGGATTCAATCATTTTGGAAACAGGAATTCCGGTCCATTTAGATACCACTTCTGCTATTTCTTCCACCGAAACCTCTTCCTTTATCATTTTTGCGTGGAGTTGGATTTCTGCTAATTTCGCTTTGTTTGTTTCTAATAACGATTCGAGTTCTTTGATTTTACCATAGCGAATTTCAGCAACCTTGCCGTAGTCGCCAGCCCGTTCTGCTGCTTCAGCATCTAGTTTTGCATTTTCGATATCCTCCTTCGTTTTTTGAATCGCATCAATGACATCGCGCTCCGCTTGCCATTTTGCCTGAAAAGCATCGCGTTGTTGTTGTAAATTAGCTAATTCTTTCCCGAGTAATTCTAATTTTTTAGTGTCATTTTCACGTAATATTGCTGCTTTTTCGATTTCTAACTGCATGATTTTACGCTCTAATTCATCCAGTTCTTCTGGTTTAGAATTTATTTCCATACGAATTTTAGAAGCAGCTTCATCAATTAAATCGATGGCTTTGTCTGGTAAATGTCTATCTGTAATATAGCGTTGTGAAAGTTCTACTGCAGCAATAATTGCGGCATCTTTGATAATAACCTTGTGGTGGTTTTCGTATTTATCTTTGATCCCACGTAAGATAGAAATAGCATCTTCAGTGCTTGGTTCATCGACTAATACGGTTTGAAAACGACGAACAAGCGCTTTATCTTTTTCAAAATATTTTTGGTATTCATTTAAGGTGGTTGCCCCTACAGCACGAAGTTCACCACGCGCCAAAGCGGGTTTTAAGATGTTGGCAGCATCCATAGCACCATCTCCGCCACCAGCACCAACGAGGGTGTGTATTTCGTCGATAAATAATATGATTTCACCTTCTGCTTGAATGACTTCTTTTACAACCGCTTTTAAGCGCTCTTCAAATTCCCCTTTGTATTTTGCGCCAGCTACCAATGCACCCATATCTAACGAATAAACCGTTTTCGATTTTAAGTTTTCTGGGACATCTCCGTTGACAATACGATGTGCTAAACCTTCGGCGATAGCGGTTTTACCAACACCAGGTTCTCCAATCAAAATAGGGTTGTTTTTCGTTCTACGAGTTAATATTTGCAATACACGACGAATTTCTTCATCCCTTCCAATGACTGGGTCTAGCTTTCCAGATTGCGCGAGTTGATTTAAGTTTTTCGCATATTTTTCAAGCGATTGATAGTTTCCTTCTGGGTTATTAGAAGTAACTTTTTCTCCGTTGCGTAAGTCCATAATTGCTTGTTTTAGATTTTTTTGTGTGATACCATTATCTTTTAGCAGTTTCCCAATAGCATCGTTACTATTTATTAAGGAATAAACCAATAATTCAATGGAAACATAGTGATCTTCAAATTCTTTTAGGTGAATGATTGCTTCATTTAATACCTTTGAGAATGCTTGAGAAGCCTGTAATTGTCCACCAGTTACTTTTGGGTATCCTCCAATAATTCGGTCTACTACTTGGTTTATGATTGTTGGATTTACCTGAAGTTTTTGGAGTAGGTAAGGGGTAACATCCTTGTCAACCTCCAAAATACCTTTTAGTAAATGTCCCGTGTCTATGGTTCCAAATCCGCCATTAATCGCTTGTTGCTGCGCATTTTGTATGGCTTCTTGTGATTTAAGGGTAAATTTTTCAAAATCCATCTTTTCTAGTTTTTGAGTTTCTTTTAGCTATTCAAATTTAATTCCATTACAAAAAATAAACTTGTAATCGGAATTTTTGTCACTTACAATAAGTTTAGAATGACTTTTTGTCTTATTTGTACAAAAGTACAACTACAATAAGGTAAATAATAAGATAAATATTAGGTATAAAGATGATTTATGCGATTTATATTTTTAAAGTTAGGTTTATTAAAATCCAACCAAAAGTGGCTTTTTTATATAGATTTGGTCGTTTAATAATTTAAATTAAATTTTTAATGTATTTATTTAATGTATTTATTTTGATTGAGTTGTGATTGATTTTCACATGTCTAATTCACTATTTTATTTGTGTTTTATATCTAGTACAAACACATGAATTAAAGTATTATCTTCACTCCGTACTTTTAGGATTCACTCCCTACCTTCTCTCATCTCTCATCTCTCATCTCTCGTCACTCGTCACTCCGTCACTCCGTCACTCCGTCACTCGTCACTCATCTCTCGTCACTCCGTCACTCGTCACTCGAAACGGTTCCTGAGGTTCTCGAAGGACCGTCACTTAATTTTTCCTTCACTCGTCACTCGTCACTCTTTTTATTATCTTTACATTTCAAATTTCAATTCTATGTCAAAAAATCTACCTACGCGAAAAGAAGATTATTCTAAATGGTATAATGAATTAGTGGATCGTGCTGATTTAGCGGAGCATTCCGATGTACGTGGTTGTATGATAATCAAGCCTTATGGGTTTGCTATCTGGGAAAACATGAAAGATGTGTTGGATGCAAAGTTTAAAGAAACTGGACACTCCAATGCGTATTTCCCATTGTTTATTCCAAAATCCTTTTTGAGTAAAGAAGCGAATCACGTAGATGGTTTTGCGAAAGAATGTGCAGTAGTTACCCATTACCGTTTGAAAAATGCGGAGGATGGTTCTGGTATCATTGTAGATCCAGATGCGAAGTTGGAAGAAGAATTAATTGTTCGTCCTACGTCTGAAACGATCATTTGGAATTCGTATAAAAATTGGATCCAGTCGTACAGAGATTTACCGATATTGATAAATCAATGGGCGAATGTAGTGCGTTGGGAAATGCGTACGCGTTTGTTTTTGCGTACAACAGAATTTTTATGGCAAGAAGGACATACCGCACACGCAACGAAAGTGGAAGCGATTGAAGAAGCAGAAAAAATGTTGGATGTATATACGGATTTTGTAGAGAACTACATGGCAATGCCTGTAATTCGTGGGTACAAGTCCGAGAGCGAGCGTTTTGCTGGAGCGGAAGAGACGTATTGTATAGAAGCAATGATGCAAGATGGAAAAGCTCTACAGGCAGGGACTTCCCATTTCTTAGGACAAAATTTCGCGAAAGCATTTGATGTAAAGTTTGCGGATAAAGAAGGTAAATTAGAACATGTTTGGGCAACGTCTTGGGGTGTTTCCACTCGTTTAATGGGTGCCTTGATTATGACGCATTCCGACGATGAAGGATTGGTATTACCTCCAAAATTAGCACCGATACATGTGGTTATCATACCTATTTATAAATCACAAGAAGAATTTGAAGCGATTTCAGCAAAAGCAAAAGAATTAGTTGCTGCATTTAAAGCGCTGGGTATTCGTGTGAAATTTGATGATGATGATAATCGTCGTCCAGGTTGGAAATTTGCAGAATATGAAATGAAAGGGGTTCCGGTACGTTTAGCAATCGGACCAAGAGATTTAGCTGCAGGAAATGTGGAGTTAGTGCGTCGCGATACCAAAGAGAAAACAGTTGTTAGTTTAGAAGGAGTGGAGTCACGTGTACAAGCCTTGTTAGAAGAGATTCAAGCAAACTTACTAAAACGTGCGCAAGATTTTAGAGTAGCGAATATACATAAGGTAGATACCTATGCAGAGTTTAAAGAGCGTTTGGAGAAAGATGGCGGTTTTTATTTAGTGCATTGGGACGGAACCAAAGAAACAGAAGAAAAAATCAAAGACGAGACCAAAGCTACTATACGTTGTATTCCATTAGATGCGCCGTATGAGGAAGGAGTGTGTATGGTGACTGGAAAACCGTCAACGCGTCGTGTAGTGATCGCTAAAGCATATTAATTCATGTCCGTAAAAGAATTGCAAGATACCGTACTGAATTTACTCCACGACAAAGTAACGTTAAAACAGGATGTATTAGCGCTTACCAAGAAGTGGTTTAAGGAATTGAATGAAGTGATAGCTTCGGAAGTTCCTTCGTTGAAATTAGGATTACGTGATCAACGTATTCGCATGGATTTTACCGTTAAAAGTGATTATGAGACCCGCATTATGATAGGAAGTGATGCGCTTATTTTTCATTTGCATACTAACGTATTTACCATTCCTGAAGATAATCCCTTATGGAAAGACGTTTATGTTAAAAAAGATTTTTCACGAGGGTATTTTGGCGTAATATATGTCTATAATTTTTCAGCTCAATCTATTTTACAAAATAGAATAGGGGATGAAGGGGCATTGTTAGCGCGAATTTATATTAATAAGGAGAACCATTTTGTAGTAGAAGGTGTACAGCAAGTAGCATTACGTTTCCCTAAAATTTCAAAAAATATTCTTTCCAAAGAAGTGTTTGTAGAGATGTTACATTTGTTATTCTTGGGAGCTGTAAGTAACGATTTGATTATTCCTCCGTATGATGCTGTGTCTGGAATTAATGTAGATCAATTAAATGAGTTGAGTGAAAATCTCGGGATACGCACGAATAAAACACTGGGGTTTAGATCTTCTAATGCTACAGATAGCGAGGAAGCGTATGTATAACACCTTCTAAAAAGAGAATTAAGAAAAAAAATGCGTATTTATTGTGTTTTTTTTTGGAAAAACAAAAATAAGACCTATATTTGCACACCAAAATCAGGAGATAACGTTCATTGATTTTATTTGGCCCATTCGTCGAGTGGTTAGGACGCCAGGTTTTCATCCTGGAAACAGGAGTTCGATTCTCCTATGGGCTGCTGAGTTAGTAACAACTAATTTGGCCCATTCGTCTAGTGGTTAGGACGCCAGGTTTTCATCCTGGAAACAGGAGTTCGATTCTCCTATGGGCTGCAAGAAAAAGAACAAAGTTTCTTAACTAAATTTAAATAAATAACTATTATGGCTAATCATAAGTCTGCAAAAAAAAGAATTAGATCCAATGAGTCAAAAAGACTTATTAACAAATACCAACATAAAACTACAAGAAACGCGTTACGTAAATTACGTGGTTTGACAGATAAAGCGGAAGCGCAAACATTATTTGTTTCTGTTTCTTCTATGATTGATAAGTTAGCAAAGAAAAATATTATTCATGCTAACAAAGCTGCTAACTTGAAATCAGGTTTAGCTGTTAAAATCAATAAATTATAATATACGATTTTTTCATACAGATATAGGGGGATTTGTTCCCCCTTTTTCTGTTTATAGTCATTCTGTTCTTTGATTGAATATCGGTTCGAGTGTTTTCTATTTAAATTGTAATTTCGATTTTAAACGTTTTTTGTGAAAATTGTAAAATCTCTCTTCATATGCTTTTTTTCGTTTGCTTCTTTTGCGCAGACGAATTTGTTATTTCATAGGGTGGATACGCTCAATGCGGATTTTCGCTCTGGTGGTAAATCCATTGACTCTCTGGATTTGAATTATGCGGAAAAACAAACGACGTTACCAGGGGGGATTCAAAATAATCCATTTGGTGAAAATGGAGCAGATTACTTCCACTTTTTTCAAAACTTACCCAAGCAGTATCGAGCAACTAAAATAGGAGTCCCTACGTTTACGGCTTTACCGCATCTTGGCTTTATGTATGCAATAGGTTCGGGAGGTCAGCAGTATTTGCATACGGATTACCAACAAACTTTTAGGTCAAATATCCATCTAAATATGCATTACAACCGACAAGTAAGTGCAAGTTTATACAAACAAAGTGATTTTACTTCCGATGCGTTTACCTTTAGTTTAGCGCGCTATGGAAAATATTGGAAACACCTTTTGGAAGGTTCTTCCACCAATTTTGTTCGTACGCTGAATGGTGGTGTAACTGCCAATAATACCATGTTAGATGCATATGGTTTGGAGTTCGCCCCTGTAAACAAAACGCAAGCAAAAGATTCATCCAATCGTTATTTAATACAACAGCAGTCCGTATGGAATTTTATGCCTGTGGATTCTTTACGCAAAATAGAAACCGGTTTGGTGTTTTCAAATCAGCTGCGCGTGGATCGAAGAATTTATAGAGAAACAGATTCTATTTCTAAGATGTATACATTTTTCGGAAATCCAACCTTTACAAGAGATCTTTCGCAATGGTCGAATCTAGAGAGTGGTGTTTCCTATTTTTTGAAGACAAAAAGACAAACCACTGCTTTTGGGGTTAATCGTGTATATTGGTTGTATAAGACAAATGCTTTACAAGTTAATAATGCAATCAATATTAATTTACATTCTGATTGGGTGTTTGGAAGTGCAAAGTTACAGTATGCTTTAATGCAAAATGTGGTAGGGCAGCAGAATGAATATAAGCATTCTTTGCAATTAAGTAGTCGACAAAAGTATGGTGACCATCACATCGAGTTAATGCAATCTGCGCTTTTGCCAGATCCGATGCAACGTTTATATTACGGAAATACAATTGAATGGCAAATACCTGTTTTAGAAAAGCAAGGTGTGCAAGCTGTTAGTTATACATTTACAGGGAAGGGCAAAGTGAAGCCTTTTGTGCAATTAGGGTATAAGCAAATGCAAAATACCTATTTCTTAGTGAAAGATACATGGAGAAACGATACACTTAGTCAGATACAACAACTATATCTTAATGCATCTTGTGCTTTTAATGTGGGTAAGTTTCATTTTCACCCAAGGGTAGTATTGAATATGTTAAGTGAGCAGATTAGTTTACTCCCGAGGTATGATGTGCGCGGACGATTTTTTTGGAAGACAAAATTAAAACAACGGGATAAGTATGAGGTTATTGTAGGTACAGAAGTGTATGCTAAATCCGTATATACATTGTTGAGTTTTGATTCGCCTTGGGGACTATATTCTGTGGATAATCCAGCTAGATTAAAATATACCTCGATTGTTCAATTAGACGCGTTTGTAGGTATTTCCATCGATGAATTACGCTTTTATTTTAAATATGAAAATATCGATAACGCATGGAATCCAGTTACCAATCGCGTGGCAATAAACTATCCAGTGATGCCTAAAATTTTGCGAATTGGTTTGACGTGGGATTTTCTGAATTAGGATCTTTTTTTAGTAGCGTTGTAGGAAAACGTTTTTCAAATTTTTCTTGTTGTTCCTTGCGTAATTCTTCTAGGTTTTCTGGGACGTTGCGTTTCCAACGGTTATGAGACCAAAGCCAATACTCAGGTTTTTTATTGATGGATCGCTCTAAAAGTTTTGTGTGTTTTTCTGTGATTTCACCATACGACATCTCACTCGGAGATGTACAAATCAATTGAAAATCTACTTTGTAATAACCTCTTCTACGTTTATTAATTACAAAATAAACAACTGCACTATTGTATTGGTGTGCTAGTTGTTCACAACCAAAAAATACCGCGGTTTTCTGATTCAAAAAATTCATCCAATATGCTTTAAGCGAATTCCAGGGTGCTTGATCAGCTAATACTAATGTTGCGATAGGTTTAGTGTGATCTTGCCCTAAATATTCGTGTACATTGCTTGCGTTTAAAATTTTCATACCAAATCTTCCTCTGCGTTGGTTAAGTTTTTTGTTCCAAAAAACGTTCGATAAGGGCATGCCAATTCCAACAGCTTGGTGGCGTAATAAAAAGTTTTGAGCAGTAATCATCCATTCCCAATTGTTGTAGTGACCAGAAACGAGAAGTACATTTTTCCCTTCAGCATACAGTTTATTTAATAAAGTATGGTCTGAAATCTTAAAACGTTTGCGTAATTCATACTCGCTAATCGAAATGTTTTTGATGCTTTCAGCAAGTAAATCACATAAATGTTTGTAAAATGCATTTTTGATTTTCTTTCGTTGACCATGAGATGCTTGCGGGAATGCTTTAAAAATGTTTTTGCGTATTAATTGTTTTCTATACGGAATCACATAGACTAACAATAGGTACAATAGATCTGAAAACAGATAGATTATCCTTAAAGGTAGTAGGGATAAAGGATATATTACAATGTAATATGCTAAAGCGGATGTTATATAGGATATTTTGTTCCCCATAGTTGTTTAATTTGTTCTGAAATCTCTTGTTCTTTGCGACTACTTCCAGCACTAAAAAAGTTTGTTTGACTTAGTGATTCTGGCATGTAATCTTGTGGAATAAAATTGTTTTTGTAATCGTGTGCGTAGGTATATCCTTCCCCGTATCCGAGGTCTTTCATTAATTTTGTTGGTGCATTGCGCAAGTGAAGTGGAACCGGTAAATTTCCCGTTTGATTTACCACTTGTTGTGCTTGGTTAATTGCTTGGTAAGCAGCATTTCCTTTTGGAGAAGTCGCTAAGTAGATCGTACATTGAGAAAGTATAATGCGTGATTCAGGCCAACCAATGGCTTGAACCGCTTGAAAGGTGTTATTTGCCATTACTAAAGCAGTTGGGTTTGCTAATCCAATATCTTCACTTGCAGCGATGAGTAGTCTGCGTGCAATAAATTTCGGATCTTCTCCACCAGCGATCATGCGGGCTAGCCAATAAACAGCAGCATTTGGATCACTTCCACGGATGGATTTTATAAACGCAGAGGCGATATCATAATGCACCTCTCCGTCTTTATCATAGATGGCAAGACTTTTATTTGCAAATTTTTCAACGAGTGCATTGGTGACAATGATTTCTTTACCTTCTTCACAATTGGAAATAATTAATTCAAAAACATTTAACAATTTTCGTGCGTCACCACCAGAAATACCTAGTAAGGCATTGGTTTCTTGCAAGCTAATTTTTTTTGTTTTTAAATATGTATCTGTTTGAATAGCTTGGTGTAAAATAGCAAGTAATTCCGCTTCACTATGATTTAGCAAAGTGTATACCTGACAGCGGGATAGAAGTGCGGAAATAACTTCAAACGAAGGATTTTCGGTAGTTGCACCAATTAAGGTAATTATTCCACGTTCCACCGCATTTAATAAAGAGTCTTGCTGAGATTTAGAAAAACGATGTATTTCATCAATGAATAAAATGGTTCCTTTTTCTTGAAATAAACCTCCTTGTTCTACTTTTTGAATCACGTCGCGTACATCTTTTACACCCGATGAGATTGCAGATAAAGTATGTATTGTTCGGTTTGTTTGTTTTGCTATAAGGTATGCTAAAGTAGTTTTACCAACCCCAGGAGGACCCCAAAGTATCATGGATGGAATTAATCCTTTATCCAGTCCAATACGAAAAGCGGATTCAGTCCCAAGAATTTGAGATTGTCCAATGTACGAATCCAATGAAATTGGACGCATTCGTTCCGCTAACGGTATAGCATGTTGCATATATAAATAATCACCTTTCTACCAAATATAAGTATAATAACGGATAATAGCAAGACTTGTTATCCACAATTTATTATTAATTGTTAATATATTCTAGGTGTATTTGGTGATCTTTTTAGCTTTCTACATGCTTGTTTTGTTTCTATAATATTAACTTTGCGCTCTTGTTTTAAAGGGTTGTTTACCCCTTTAGAATGGTCTAAAAAATGGATAATTAAGTAATTATAGAATGAAATTAGGGTACAAAAGCATAGGTTTAGTTATTGGAATGTTTATTGTTTCTTGTGGCGGTACAACTACCGAAAAAGAGGCGAAAACAACGAGTAAAGTAGAAGCATCCAAAGAAGAGGAGGATAAAAAAGTTGTAGAAGAGCCAAAAGATTCGATTTATATTGATTCATTTTTTACGGATGTTGCCCTTACTATTGGTGGTTTTGAAAATAACTTTGCTAAAAAACGTAAGTTGGTTAGTACATATCCTGCAACTGTTTCTGCTCATTTCTCTGGATTTACAAAATCGAAGATGGAGCCAATCACGAATTGGGTGAATGAAAATAAAATGATTCCGGAATCGTATGCATGTAAAACCTTGTTTTATCCTTTAGCAGGTGCAGATTTTGTGTATGCAGATGCATTCTTTTCGAATGTGCGTAATTATATTCTAGTAGGGTTAGAGAAACCAGGATATTTACCAAATTACGATCAATTAACGAATACGGATGTTCAAAGCTATTTGAATCAAATTTTTAATAGTCTAGATATCTCGATGAAGTCTGGATTCTTCCGTACAAAAAGTATGGCTGTTCAATTCAATCAAAAAACGGTTAACGGAACACTTCATTCCTTACTTTTCTATTTAGTACGTAGAGGTAATAAAATCCGTAAAATTCGTCATTTTATCTTAAAAGAAAATTCCGTTATTAAATATACATCTGGAACGGAAGGTATGTTTAGTCCAGGATTAGATATCGAATTTTTAACAGCAGATAATAAAGTAAAAAACTTATTTTATTTCAACACCGATTTAAGTGATGCTAATACCAAGTTGGACAACTTTTTTAATTGGGTGAGTGCGTTTGGTGAACACCACACGATGTTAAAAGCTGCATCTTATTTGAATTCACGTGATTATTTCTCCAAAACACGAAATTATATCTTGAAATCCTCCAATATGATTGTGCAGGATGATAGTGGAATTCCATACAAATATTTCGTAGATGGTACTTGGGATGTTAAGTTATATGGAGGTTACAAAAAAGTAATTCCTTTATTTGCTTCTCGTATTCAGCCTGACATGGTTAAGGCATATGCGGATACCGCTAGACTAACCAGTAAATACTTACCATTTAGAATTGGGTATAACGTTGCTGTTGGAGAAACAAATCTTCAAGTAATCTACAAAAAGAAGCAATAACTTCTACTTTCCATGGCAAAAAAGAAAAAGTTTAGTTTATACACTGCGATCATGGTAGTAGTTGCCAATATGATTGGTGCTGGTGTATTTACAAGTATTTGCTTTCAAGTAGTTGATATAAAATCTAGTTCTGCGATACTTTTATTGTGGATTATAGGAGGATTGATTGCTTTCTTTGGTGCTTATTCGTATGCTATTCTAGGTACTTTCTACAAAAAAAATGGAGGAGAATACCTCTTTTTAAAGTCGGCTTATTCGGAACAATTGGGTTTTTTATCTGGTTGGATTTCTTTTCTTTTAGGGTTCGCGGCACCAATTGCTGCAGCTTGTTTTGTATTTAGCTCCTATTTTTCTGGGATGATACATTCTGAACAAAATGCCACATTTATTGGGATACCAATGGTTACTATCTATGCAGCTATTATTTTATTCTTTATAACCTTGATGCATTCGAAAAGTCATAAAGTCAGTTCGGTTTTTCAAAATGTATCTTCTACTATTAAAATAGTTATTTTAATGGTTTTAATTTTAATTGGTCTTTTTTCAAAGCATAAAGTAGATGTTGATTTTTCCATCGGAGAAAATTTTTTTAATAGTATCTGGCAAAAAGCATTTGCAACTAGTTTGTTTTTTGTAGGGTACGCATACTCTGGTTGGAATGCAGCTGCCTATATTGGAGGTGAAGTGATAAATCCAAAAAGGAACGTGCCATTAGCGTTAATTATTGGTACAGGAACAGTATCGATCTTGTATTTTTTACTCAATTATGTGTTCTTAAAAAATATTCCGATAGATCAGATGGCAGGACAATTGGATGTTGGGGTTATTTTTGTGGAGAAAGTTTTAGGGGATACATGGGGAAGAATATTTGGAGGTGTGATTTCCTTTTTGTTAATTTCCAGTATTTCTAGCATGGTGTTGGCTGGTCCACGTGTAACAAATGCGGTCGCAAAAGATTTTTCAAAATTGAATTGGTTTAGTGCGAATAATGAGAGCGGTATTCCTGTTCGTGCATTGTGGATACAGGCAGCAATCGCATTTGCTTTTGTGGCAACTTCTTCTTTTCAGAGTTTGATCATCATGATCGGTTTTGTATTGAATCTTTTCACCATGTTAACTGTCATTGGGTCTATTCGTATTGGATTACGCATCAAAAATGTTAGCGGATTGATAAACAAGGTAGTTTTTCCTTTGTTTCCAATAATCTTCTTGCTGTTCCAAGCATGGATCCTTATCTTTGGATTAGTGGATAAACCAAAAGAATCCTTGATCGGATTATGTATAACATTGTTAGGAATACCAGTATACAAATGGGTAAAACGTTAATTATAGCAGCTTTATTGGTGTGTAGTAATCTGTATGGTCAGGTTGCTGAAACTTCAAGTGCATCTCGCATTTTACAAAATGTGTTGGATTCCTTGGAGAATAAATATCCTAAGGTTATAGAGAATCCTGAAAAATACCGATTCAAAATTGTATTTACAGAAATTAAACGTACTAAGGATAAGGTAAATCTTGAAACTGTTGGGTTTCGTATGGATGAAAACGAATATTTATATCCTGCAAGTATTGTAAAGCTTCCAACGATTTTGATTGGAATGGAAGAATATAATAAAATTCATAAACAACGTGCGCGTGTAACGTACGAAACACTTATTAAATTCAACAAAGAAAAAGGGTGTATGCCTACCGCTTTTTCGGTGAAGATTGGAAATAAATTGGAATATTACACTTTGGATTTATTTACCAAACAAATGTTGGGTGTTTCAGATAATGATGCTTACAATCGCATGTTTGATTTTGTTGGACAGCAACAGTTAAATCGTCGACTCAAAGAAATGGAATTTCAAAATGGTAAAATCATTCGAAAGTTTGTATTAAATTGTTCGCTAGACCAAAACCGTATTAGTGATTCTTACGTGTTTTTAGGAAGAAGAAATGAGTGGTTGTACAACCGTCGCGGAATTACAAATCCAGATACAATATTTACGGATTCTACTTACAAAATAGGGAAGGCATACGAAGGATTGGATAAGAAGATTGTACCTCGTCCATTTGATTTTTCACGTCAAAATAACTTAGAATTGGTTGATTTACATAAGACCTTGAATGGTGTTGTTTTTCCTACATCTAGTTTCGCACATACATTTGATATTTCGGAGGAACAACGTAAATATGTATTATCGAATATGGCGAAATATCCAGGGGAATTTTCCTTAGATTTTAATCCCAAAGATTTCCATCCAACCTACAAAAAATATTTGTTTTTCGGAAAAGATACGAATACGAACTACACTAACGATAGTTTAAGTCGTTTTCGTTCGTTTAACGTGGTTGGTTTGTCCTTTGGTTGCGCAATCGATGCTGCTTACATCGTTGATTTAGACACAGGGAAAGAATTCGTATTAACGGTTGGTATTTATGCGAATGAAGATGAAGTAATTAATGATGCAAAATACGATTATGAAACCCTAGCATATCCTTTAATGAAAGATATTGGTCGTTTGATTATGAATCAACTTCCAGAGAATAAAGACAATGTAGCATACTTACGCGAGATGCTTGGGGAGTTTGGATTGAAACGATGATCCTATAATCTTTTTTTGACAAATTTTTTAGTGCAAATAGGTTTGTTTATAGCTAGTTATTTTTCATGCAAGTGCAGCATTAAACCAGAAAATAAAACAATATCCTTTTCACTAGTGTCCGACAAAAGTTTTCTATCAGTGATGAAAACTTATAGATTATAAGCAGTTTAGCGTTATTGAAGGAAGATAGACTTATTTTTTTGTAATTCATTTAAATTGCCCTTAAAAATGATTTTACGAAAACAAGGATAAATGAAAGGAAATGCACCCATGTTTGAGCTCAGCAGTCTTGCATCCTGAAAGGGGCAAGTCAACTGCGTTTGCGAGTTTGGGTAAATGACTAGAATGTTCCGTAGTTTTAGAAAATTATTTTTACAGGCTTAGTCCCGATGGCTATCGGGATTTTGGTTCTTTTGGGTCAAGCCAAAAGAACAGAAAAATTAATCGGACAATACTGTATCCTTTTAGAGTTTATTGAATAAAAAAGAGGCTGTTTCTACATATCTAGAAACAGCCTCTTTTTATACGCTTAAACGCTCTCAATAAACAAATTAGTTCTTACTAAATTTTGATGTATATACACCATATTGATCTTCGAGGCTAATTACATAGATTCCAGTCTGGAAGTTTTCTACGTCAATTATATAGTCATTACTTTCTTTTTCAATACTGTATACTTCTTTACCTAGAAGAGAATGTATATGTATCGATTTAATAGTGTTCTTTGAATTTACAAATAATTCTTTGGAGGTTGGACTAGGATATAGGGTAATATTTACCTCTTTTGAACCATTGTTTGCAATTAATTCAATGGAAGAAGTATTCTTTTTTAAACCTATATGTCCATATAAGCCAGTTCCTGTACCAATTAATAAATCATCATAATACAAAAAGTTAATCTCGGTACCTGTAGGGTAGGAGTAACCCAAACTCCAAGTGCTAGCAGCAGTAGGTAAGATGTAAACCTCATGATCAACAGCTACATAGATTGTGTCTATTCCTTTAGTGATGGCTTTTCCAATTTTCCCAGTACTCATAGGGAAGCCAGTTGTTGTAAATGGTGTCCATTTATTTGTGCCGAAAATGGATTTAAAGTATGCAATTGGATGATTACTTCCCACATCTGTTCCACAAGCAAGAATAGTATCTCCCGTACTGCTAGTTTCTACATCTAATATCGATGCGGAAATTGGATATCCTACACTCGTACCGCTTGCGTCCATGTCTTGTTTAACAGTAAAATTCTTAGCAGTAGTATCCCAAGTTAGTTGATAGATACTTTTAGAGGTTGTGTTATATTCTACACCAACATAAAGTATCGTATTTCCAGCCTCTTTATTAAATGTTAGATCCCAAACATCTACATCTTTATCCCCAGAAATTATATCGATATATTGTTGTTGCCAGTTTACACCTCCATCGGTAGAATAAAATACGCCACCTTTCTCATTTCCTGAGTAGAATGCACCTGCAACGATGAGGTTAGGATCCCATGGACAAATTTCAATTGCTTCAAAGCGATACATTTCGCGAAGCCACGCGTATTTTTTTTCAGGACTAAATAATTCTTTCCAAGTTGCTCCTGCATCCATTGTTTTATAAATTCGTACATTTCCTGCATATGCAATATTGGAATTTGTTGGGTGCATAGCGATACTGTAATAAGGGGAACCGTCACCATTAGGAAACATTGCATTAGTCCAATTAGGTGTGGATGTGTAATTAGTTACTCTTCTAATACCAGCTTTTGAGGCGATCCAAGCGGTGTCCTTGTTGGTTGTCATGTTTATATCATTCACTTGTATCGCTTCCATGCCATTGTTAATTTCAAATAAAGTTTTTCCATTGTCTATACTTGCTCCAATACCTTGGTCAGTAGTTACATAAATTAAATTTGGATTATTTTGGTCTGCTAAGATTCCTCCATCATTTGGATGAGTTTCAATACCCCCAGGTGTGCCAATTTCAAACCAATTACCTATGTTACCATTTGAATTGTTGTACAATTTTGAATAATACACATTAGAAGTTCCTCCGCTAGTAGTACATACAATTTCATCTCCTGAAACACCAGAAATACCGGTATTATATTCCGTGAAGGTAACTCCATTATCATCGGAATATGCAATCAGTTTTTTTGCTGGTTCAGGGGAACTATGTCCGCCAATTAGAATTCTATTAGTACCTGTAATTCCAAACGCTTTCCAATGTTTATTAGGGCTAGCTAGTGCAGAAAGATTAATAGTATCATACTTGGTGGATGCAGACATAGAAGTGAACGCATCTTTAAATTTGTAAAGTGTAGGAGCAGTTCCGTCAATAAAAAGAAATAATTTTGAATCTGAGGTGTTCAATACTAATTTAGGTAAATTAGGTAGTGTATTTGGTATGCTTATTTCAGCAATTTTAGTTAGAATACCGCTAGTATTTAATGTGTTTACAATCAAATTTTTGTCTTTGATGTAGAAAAGATGATTACCCACAACTTTGACATAACGAATTAATTTAGAATCTAATAAAGTACTTGTTGAGGCATGAATATCTGTTCTGTAAAGGTTTTCATTATAAATGAAATACAATTTACCGGAAGTTTCGTGAGCTGCTATATTAGTTATATATCCTAAATTTTTAGAAGCATTTAAACTTGGTAATACTTTCCATTTTTGGAAACTAGAGCTTCCTGTCGCCATTGATTTTACATCGGTATAAAAAACAGAATTAGCGCTTTGTGTTGATGCAAATACGCGCGTAGAATCACTATTTAATGTATATGAGCAAAGGGAAAGTACGCGACCTCCATATATTTTCTCTACGTTTGGAATCGATAAATTTTGCGCATGTAAATAACAGGATGTTAACAGCGAGATAAAATAAAATACAAATTTTAGGTTTTTCATCATAAATAAATTTTAATTTTTGTCAAAAATAGAGATAAAAAATTAAAATTAAAATTTACAATGTGTTATTTTTCAGTACTCCACGTCTAGATTGAACGTTTTTTGTAAGGTAAATAAATTTGGATTTTTACGTGCTAATGCGTTAAAACGATCTTTGCCTGTTTGGTGTTTTACATTTTCTTCCAAATTATCGGTTATGGTGAAGTCTACTGTAATCGACCAGTTTTTTAGGTTTTCACGTAAATATTCGATCAATTCAGAAATGTGCGTTTGAATGTAATCAATTTGTACTTGGTTATCCACTTCATGGTTTATGTGAAATTCTCCGATAATTTTTGGATCGCGTTTTACCATGGCAAGATAAATGGTGTCATTACCATCTTCCTTCATTTTGAAGGCAAATTTCTTCCAAAACATTTTGAGTTGATCGGTAGAAAAAGGAGTTTTTGGTCGGTTTGCGTGATTTGCTCCACCTTCTATGGTATCTTCCACTTTTTTAGCGGTTAATTCTTTGATGGAGAGTAAATTTGTTTGCACCTCTCCTTGGATTTTCTCCATGGATTTGGGTTCCTTTTTCAAGGAAATTTCAGCGTAGGAAAGTGTGTTTGTTTTAGGTTTTACAGGTGCTGCAGGAGCATTTTTATCTGTTTGACCAAAAAATGGAATTAGGGTAACGAAATCAGTTAATCCTTTTTTTTTTCAAGCTCCTGTTTAATTGAACAAATCTGCATGATTGCTAGTTCAACTAAAAGTCGCTGATTTTTAGAGGATTTATATTCCACATCTGCTTTACTTAACACACCAATAGCACGTAAGATAAAAGGTGTTTCTATAATTTTTGCTTGTTCTGAGAATCGGTTTTCAACACTTTCACCAACTTCAAGTAACTTAACTGTTCGCATGTCTTTGCAAACTAGTAAATTACGGAAATGGTCTGCCAAGCCAACAATGAAATTGTGTCCATCAAATCCTTTTTCTAGGATGTCATTGAACAACAATAAACATGCAGGAATATCTTCTTTCATTGCACTATCTACAATACGGAAGTAATAATCGTAATCTAAAATGTTTAGGTTGTCAATAACCGCTTGGTAGGTCAAATTGTTTCCAGCAAAACTTACAATTTGATCAAAAATAGATAACGCGTCACGTAAAGCACCTTCTGCTTTTTGAGCAATTAAGTGTAATGCTTCGGAGTCAGCACTGATTCCTTCTGTTACAGCGATGTAAGAAAGATGATCTGCAATATCTTTAATTTTAATTCTATGGAAGTCGAAAATCTGACAACGCGAAAGGATCGTAGGGATAATTTTATGTTTTTCTGTCGTAGCCAAAATAAAGATGGCATGTGCAGGTGGTTCTTCCAATGTTTTCAAAAATGCATTGAATGCAGAATTGGACAACATGTGAACCTCATCAATAATATAAACCTTGTGTGTTCCTATTTGTGGAGCGATGCGAACTTGGTTTACCAACTCACGAATGTCATCCACCGAGTTATTCGAAGCAGCATCTAATTCATATACATTTAATGAAGCACCAGAATTAAACGAAGTACAAGATTCACATTGATCACATGCTTCAATGCTTTCGGTACGATTAAAACAATTGATTGTTTTTGCTAAGATACGAGCAGTAGTAGTTTTACCAACACCCCGGGATCCACAAAACAAGAAAGCTTGCGCCAGGTGGTCAATTTTGATCGCATTTTTTAGGGTAGAGGTAATATGCACTTGTCCAACGACAGTGTCGAAGGTTTGTGGTCTATACTTTCTAGCCGATACTACAAAATCGCTCATTGCTTGGTTTTTCTTTTGCGTAACAAATGTACAAAGACTTTCGGAGATTCAAAAATATAACTTACGAACAATAATGACAAAAATCAGTTTTATCACTAGTTCATATCATAATCTTAGCATTTCTTTTCCTGCAAATTTGTAGGAGGAAATAGTAAACGAGGATGTTGTGCAAAGAACACTAAGAAAACGTTTCAAAATATACGCTGATATTAACATATACGCTTTTTGTTTAGGTCAAAGTGATAGATTCTGTATGTTTTGTAGTAATGCGTTTCAAATGTAAATAGTAAAGCGAAATCGGGATGTTTTACCAATACTAAAATGAAGCTTATTTAAATTAACTAAAAAAAAAAGAGTATGAAAATCGATAAAAATGCGTTGAAAAAAGTGATGATTTCCAATTATGAGCATATTATTACAGAATTAAAGGAGGAATTAGCAACCAAAAAAGGTTCTTCTGATTTAGACGAGAATGACACCTTAGACCCAGAGGATTATTCGACACAAACCGTTTCGAATGTCATGGTGGATTTATTACAAGAACAAATAGCTAAAACGAAAAAAGATTTGGAGCGGATTCAACAAATAGATTTTTCACCGAAAGAGGAAGCAAATGTTGGTGCGATAGTTACAACTGATATGTTTAACTTTTTTCTAGGTGTTGCAACGGTTCCTTTTTTATACGAGCATAAACAAATCGTTGGAGTTTCTGTAAGTGCACCAATTTTTGTAAATATCAAAGGAAAAAAAGTAGGGGATACGTTTACTTTTTCAGGACATTTATACACGATTCACTCCATTCAATAATCGTTGCTATTAAAAACGTAGGTATAGGGCATGCCTTATACCTACGTTTTTTTTTTTTTTACATCAACATACCTCCACAAACGTGAAGTGTTTGTCCTGTAACATATGCAGACATATCAGAAGCTAAGAAAACAGTTGCGTTTGCTACATCGATAGGGTTACCGCCTCTTTTTAAAGGAATTGAATTTCTCCATTCTTGCACTACTTTTTCATCCAAAGCAGCAGTCATTTCCGTTTCAATAAATCCTGGTGCAATTGCGTTGCAACGGATGTTACGGGAACCTAATTCTTGTGCTACTGATTTCGTGAATCCAATTAATCCAGCTTTGGAAGCTGCATAGTTGGATTGACCAGCATTTCCACTTACACCAACTACAGAAGACATATTGATGATAGAACCTTTACGTGCTTTCAACATTGGTTTTTGAACCGCTTTTGTTAAGTTGAAAGCAGATTTAAGGTTTGTATTGATTACCTCATCCCATTGTTCTTCCGACATTCTCATTAACAAAGTATCACGCGTAATACCAGCATTATTTATTAATACGTCGATAGTACCATAAGTAGCTACTACGTCATCTACTAATTTTTGAGCGGCATCAAAATTTCCAGCATCTGATTTGAATCCTTTCGCTACACCTCCGTTTGCAGAAAGTTCCGTTTCCAATGCTTTTGCTTTTTCTTCGGAAGAAATATATGTGAAAGCAACGATTGCTCCTTGTTTTGCGCATTCTTCAGCAATTGCTTTCCCAATTCCTCTAGATGCTCCTGTGATTAGAACCACTTTGTCTTGTAACAATTTCATAGGTTTGAATTTATTTTGAATGTAAAATTACACTTTTACCACTTTTATTCTTTTGTTTCGTGTTGATTTTTATACACTAAGGTATGTTTACGAGGATTTAATCGTGAAAATCTAAATCTTTATCGTGTGTTTCGGGAATTGTTAGTGTAGCATAAATACCTATAACAAAACAAATAATACCAACTACTGCACCTGCTATAATAACATTGGTAGTAGGTTTTAAATAATCAAACAATAGTGTCATTAAAATTACGGTACCACGCACAAAATTAGGGATGGTTGTTGCAGCAGTAGAACGAATATTCGTACCAAATTGTTCAGCACTTACCGTTACAAACATTGCCCAATAACCAGTACCTAGACCTAACCAAATACAATAGAAATAATACATTTTCGCTGTTTTTACGCCAGAGAAAAGCAATAAAACAACACCAATCAGCGTAAAAAACATCATCCAAAAAATTGCTTTCTTCCGGGAATGTAACCAATGACTTATAAATCCACTCGATAAATCCCCTACAGAAATTCCGATATATGCCCACATAATAGCCATTCCAGGTTTTACTTCTTCCGTGATGCCTAAAGCAGTTGCAAATTGATTCGCAAACATGGCCAAAATACCGATACAAAACCAGGTAGGTAAACCAATTCCAATACATTTCATGTAACGTAGAAATAAATCTTTCGAAGTAAAGAACATAAAAAAGTTTCCTTTTTTGACTGTGTCATTTTGTTTTATTTGGTGAAACATACCAGATTCAACCACACCAACACGAAGTAAGAGTAGACAAATCCCCATAGCACCACCAATCCAATAGGCAATGGTCCAGTCCCCAGATAATTCTACTGTAAAGTTTGCTACTACAGCACCAAGTAAACCGAATCCAGCAACAATCGATGTTCCGATAGCGCGTAGATTTTTAGGGAGTGATTCGGATACAAGTGTAATTCCAGCACCTAATTCTCCTGCTAGACCAATACCAGCAATAAAACGAAGTAGCATATAAGCAGCGCTTTTATCCATAAAGTTAATTTGCGGAAGGAAACCGCATGCAATATTTGCTAGCGAGTAGGTGATAATGGATCCGAAAAGTACGGAAAGTCGTCCTTTTTTATCCCCTAAAACACCCCATAAGATTCCACCTAATAATAGTCCAGCCATTTGCCAATTCAAAATACTTTTACCAACGGTATCTGGATTTATATGCATTGCTTCCAAACTAGGAATACGCACAATTCCAAAAAGTAAAAGATCATATATATCTACAAAGTAGCCTAAAGCGGCGACAATTACGGGTAGACTAAATAAGTGTTTTAATTTTGTTGAATTACTCATGTTATTTTAGATTCGATGTTTTTGGAAGCAAAATTACTTTTTTGTTTAACTTTTTAAGTATAAGTAGATTGAATTTTTGGTGAACGATCTGATAATGTTTGTTTTTAGAAAGGTTTTTAAGTTTGTTATCATACGCTTCACTAGTTAAAGGATAGGCATATTCAGGTAAGGTTATCAGTGCTATGAAATCTGCTTTTTGAGTGTAAGGAAAATGGTAAATATTTTTTCGAAAAGCAAGTTGCGGAGCAAGTGGTGAAGAACAACTAACACTTGCATCATTTGGAATCAGTTCAAGTGCTTTTTTGATGGAAGATACATCTAGTTTTGATTGATAATGACCTGATTTAAAGAAAATGGAATTAGTAGCTTCGTACCACTTTGATTTTCGACTAATGATTGTTTGGATGGTTGAACCAAATGTAAGAAGTGTAATGATTGTTAAGAGTAACATTCTCTTTTTGGAAATAAGCGATAAAAAATCGATGACTATAAAACTTATTATGGGTGTAAGTTCAATGGAGTATTGATTGTTGATTCCCCATAATGAGTAATCATTAGATAAAAACTTAAACGAAACAATTGGAATCAACATTAATAAATATATAGGACGAAAAATGATTAAAATTCCTCCTGAAAATAGAAACATGAGCGTTGTCTCTAATTTAATTCCATTATACTCCACATCATTGGTTGTATTTGAAAATAACTTGTAGAAAAAATCTATGGGATGAGTAAAAAATGTTTGAATAATTTCTCCTGGTTTATCGTATCGCTCTAGTTGTAAGTTTGTCGATGAATCCTGTAGTTCAGGCATACAATAACCTAGGATAACAAGTGCATATACGATGCAAAAAACCAATTGTGCAAGTTCAATTTTGGTACTTTTAAACGTGTTTGATTTTTTGTTTTTTATCAGTAGCGCAGTAATAATGAATATCAACCAAATGGACATTGTTTCGATGGATAACAATGCGAGTATTAACAAAAGAGTGGCGTTTCTATGATGTTTTTTCTCGAAGTAATAGATAAACCATGGAATAAACATCGTGCCGATTACATTCATATGGAAATCGAATGAAAGTGCAGAGTAAATCCCCCAAATACTTAAAAAATGAATGAGGCAAAATTTAGAAAGTCTTGCTTGATTTGGTAGTTTATCGGATGCATATTTATAGATTCCAAGACTTCCAAAAATGATGCTAGCAATTTGAATAATTAATAATGTATATGAACCAAAAATGAATCTGAATGGTGCGAATATTGCAATTAACACCGAAAAATGGGTTGCCAAAAATGGATATTCAGTTTCAGACAAACCAAGTGTAAATCGCACCTCGTTGAAATTTGAATACATATATAATGCATGATTAAACATCCCCAAATCCAATGCATAAGTTCTGAGTAGGTAGTGATTTACAAGTGAAATAGAAGAAAATATCAGACTAAAAAATATCAGAATTAGCGTGATAACACTTCGTTTAGAGTTCATATACAATTATCTATTAACGGATCAAATTTACATGTCCGTGTAGTTTTTTCACTTCTTTTGTTAAGCTAGTTGTT
The DNA here is from genome assembly GCA_947463445.1 of Flavobacteriia bacterium. Taxonomy (GTDB): domain Bacteria; phylum Bacteroidota; class Bacteroidia; order Flavobacteriales_D; family Crocinitomicaceae; genus CANHVK01. The sequence goes on from CANHRS010000008.1 coordinate 29,609, forward strand.
ACTTGAATGGTCCACGTATAAATTCCAACCAAACTAACATTGTTGCCATAGGTACCATCCCAACCAATAGCAGGGTCATGTGAAACAAATAGTATTTCCCCCCATCGATTAAAAATGGTTAATGTGTATGATTGAGAATCAAAACCACTATACAGTATTGGTAAAAATGTGTTATTTAAATTGTCACCATCTGGTGTAAAACTATTCGGAACATAATAGATAAATTCATCTATAACATCGATTAATTTGGATTTTTGAGAAGTACATTTTGAAGCATTGGAAGCAAATAATGTTACAACATACGATTGAGGTTTTCCAAAATACCCATGTTTTGGATTTTTTTCTTTGCTGTTTATATCATCCCCAAAATCCCATAAATAACTAGTGGCATCTGAGGAAGACGTATTAAAAAAAGTTACGTTGGGATTTAAAGCAGAAATGGTTGTTGGTTCGATCTCGAAATCAGCGATAGGGGTACTTTTACCACAAATCATATTTTGTTTTGTAGCAGAATTGCCACATCCATTTTTTGCTGTTTTTAACTGTACATCATAACACTTTACCTCTTTAAATGAATATTTAACTACAGGCTGGTCTCCTAAAACAATTAAAGAGTCGGAGCCAAAATACCAAATGGAGGAGTCTCCAATATTCGTAGATGCATTTATAAATGTAGCAGTAAATGGCACGCAGCCAGTTAGTTTATCTGCTTGGAAATTAATTTTTGGCTTTTGTCCGATAACAATTTTAAAACTATCTTCAAATGCACAGCCATCTTTTTTATCATAGAGAAAAAGAAGTGTATCTTTTGTAATCGCTTTATTGATAATTAGACCATTCTTTTTTTGTGTATTTGAATAATAATTTTCGTTACCTGAAAGGTTGTTTCCTGTGAGTTTAATTAGTTTGAATGTATCACAAATCGATTGATCTCCAGGATTATTTATTTTAGGTGAGTTATGGACAGTTATTTTAAAACTTTTTTCATCGGAACAAGTATAGAGAGAGTCGTAGATATATATAGTTTTAGTAGCAGTTATAGGTCCCTTAATTGCAGTGCTTAGTGTCGATTTTGGTGTTTCAAAATAGTTTTCCTGCCCAGTTAGATTCGTTCCGATAATAGTTGGTAATAGGAATGTATCACACACTGTGGTGTCTTTTACACTTTTTAAATTAGATCGTTTATTTACAGTGATAACACGTGTTTTTTCGGAGAAACAATTTGGAGTACTTCCCGTTTCGGCATAGACAAAGAGGGTGGTATCTTTTTTGAAATACGTACCTGTAGGAATAAGATTCCCTCCCTTTTTAGTCTGACTATAATATTCCCCAGGAGTACCAGTAATAAATGCAGGCAATGCTACGCTATCACAACCTACTAAGGGAGTTTGTGGTGAAATTATTGGTGAGTTTTTTACGGTAATATTAAACGATTTTTCGATTTTACATTTTACACTATTTCCTGTTTCAGCATATATGAAAATTGGTATGGAAGATTTTATAATGTCTGTAGTGCCATAATTAATTCCTCCTCGATTTGCTGCGCCGAAATAATTCCCTAGGCTTAAAGGGATTAAGACCAAACTATCGCATACAGTAGTATCTATATACCTTGGAAGTATCGGGGTTTTGTAAATTGTTATTTTTTTAGTTTTTTCAGAATAACAATTTGGAGCACCTCCCGTTTCGGCATAGACATAGAGCGATGTATCTTTTTTGAAATACGTATCTGCGGGAATAAGATTTCCTCCCTTTTTAGTCTGACTATAATATTCTCCAGGAGTTCCAGGAGTAAATGCAGGTAATGCTACACTATCACAACTTACTAAGGGAGTTTGTGGTAAAATTATTGGTGAGTTTTTTACGGTAATATTAAACGATTTTTCGCTTTTACATTTTACATTATTTCCTGTTTCGGCATATATGAAAATTGGTATGGAAGATTTTATAGTGTCAGTTGTGCCATAATTAATTCCTCCCTGATTCGCTGCACCGAAATAATTTCCTAAACTTAAAGGAATTAACACTAAACTATCGCATACCGAAGTATCTATATATGTGAGTAGCTTCGGGGTTTTGTAAATTGTTATTTTTTTTGTTTTTTCAGAATAACAATTTGGTGTACCACTCGTTTCGGCATAGATAAAGAGCGTAGTATCTTTGTTGAAATATGTACCTACTGGAATAAGATTTCCTCCCTTTTTAGTCTGACTATAATACTCCATAGGACTTCCAGGAATAAATGCCGGCAGTGCTATGCTATCACAACCTTCCAATGGAGTTTGTGGTGAAATTATTGGTGAGTTTTTTACGGTAATATTAAACGATTTTTCGGACGTACATCCAGTTAGCCCAGGTATTGCAATATATGCGTAAATTTTTTGGGTGGTTTTTATGGTGTCTAATACTGTTAGTGATCCACCTGTTTGGTTAGCGCCTTTAAAATAGCTTACGTTTGGGATGTTTGGCAAAACAAAATAATCACAAACACTAGAATCTTTTAGTGTTTTAGCGATTGAAGAATTTATATTTATGTTAAAAAAATTTTCTGAATAACAGCTTGCATTAGTAGTTGATTCAGCATAGATATATATTTTCTGTGATGTTTTTATAGAATCTCCAGCAATTAATTTAGTTCCTGATTTATTGGTTCCAGTATAATAGTTTCCCGTCGTTAAAGGTGGAAGTGCTATTGCTAGACAACTATTTGTATCATTTTGCTTTTTGATTGTTGGTGTAGCAGTTAAATTTACTATAAAACTTTTTTCATCGATACAAACTCCGGAGGAATCAAAAATCCAAACTGTTTGATTTGTCTTTAAATATCCAGTTAGTAATTGTCGACTAGCAGAAGTATGTGTATTAGTATAATAGTTAGGATTCTTCTTATTTGTTCCTAAGATTGCGGGTAATAATAAGGAGTCACATCCTTCTATAGTTCCAGGGTTTGTCGTATTTGGAGTCGTATAAACATTAATTTTTACCTTAGTTTTACATCCATTTGTACTTAGATATACGATATCGGTTGTTCCAGAAGATTTCCCAGTTACTATACCATTATTATCTACATCAGCAATAGCTGTATTAGCAGAAGTCCAAGGGTTTGTTCCGTTTGGAGTTAATGGATTCTTTTTTAGTTGCGTAATACCATCTTTACATAAGGAAGTAGTTCCAGTTACTTCTTCGCTTTCATTTACGGTGATTGTGGTATCGCGCTTACATCCTTGGTTGGATTTGAACGATATAATTGTTGTCCCAGCTTTTTTTCCAACTATTAGTCCTGTGTTGTCAATAGTTGCAACAGCTATGTCCGAGGACGTCCATGGATTAGTAGCTTCTGGCACTGCAGTTGCTGTAAGTTGTTCTTTTTCATTGACACAAATTATCAAATCACCGGAAACACTAGCGATTTCAGGTTTGGATTGCGGAGTTACCGTTTTTTCAAGCGTAGTGGTACAACCAGCAACAGAAATAATTTCACATTGGTATATCGTAGGTGCTGTTGGTGAAACTTCTAACGAATCTTTTGTGCCAATCTCAGTTGTATTTCCTTTTATAGTCCACTTATAGGAATTACCTCCAGGTGGAGCGTAGAGCATTGTTTTAGTGCTATTACATGCTGCAGATTTGCTGGTTATTTCTAGTTTTTGACAAACAGCATCCACATAAGCATATCCAAAATGTGCTTTATCTGAACAATCCATGACAGTAAAACGAATGGTGACACTCGTACCAATGTAATTCGTTAAGTCAATAAATACTGGAGTCCAATCTTTGTATAAAACTTTTGTAGATAAATCTGCTTTTGGATTAGTTGGGTTATCAATAGCATCTTTTTCTACAAACCCAGGGATAGTTCCACTTGCAACTACGAGGTACTCTCCGCATAAGATTCGTTTACCATCTTGATCAACAGCATCGATGCGAAAGGTTGGTTGTTGGTTAGGGGCGTGATTACTTGCTTCTAAAACTACTGCGTAATAGTAGGTAAATAGTGAATTATCGGAAGTGACCTTAAATTGTTGTTCAATCGTTGCGCCGTTTGATGAAACACCAACTACATCATCGTTATAACGGCGTAGCGTTTTTGTACTATCTCCTAGTAGTAATGATTTTGTACCTAAGCCTGGTCGAACTTTTTTAAATCCTCCAATGGCATCTACCCCAGAATACATAATCTTATGTTGTGTAGAGCTATTTAGTGAAGCATTGGAAATACAAGATTCTGGAAAATAAATAGGGTGTTTAGCTATAGAAACCCCTTCTGAAATTCCTCCGTCTGTGAGTATCCAGCTTGAAAAATCTCCAGATTCAAATCCAATATTGGAACATGCGTTTTGTATCGTAGAGTTATATACAAATAAACTATAATTATAGCCATCATCCTGTCCGCAGTCAAGCATGATCCAGTAATCCTTATTAATTATAGCTTTAAACGAAATTTTCAATAAATTATCTGCATTGTCGTCCCCAATTGAAGTTACCGACTCAATCAAAATTCCACCACTACCTGGTTTACCTTCCCAAACAGAAAGACTCGGAAGTAAATCTTTTCCGGATTCTCGAACAAATGATAAATTAACGAATATATTACCATCCGCTATGGCTTTATGATAGAAAAAAAAATCTGGTCCCTTCGTGTAACTAGAAACAAAACCAGGTGGATCGGTTATATCCGCTGTATTTACATTTAACGTATTGTTTGATAGTGTGTATGGAAGTGAAATAGAATTTGTAAGAATAGTTGGGGACTCAACTTGGCTAAAAGTCCAATATACCGAAGTAATACTAATTAACACAAGTAAAATTCTAACTATCATATGCTTATCAGAAAATAAAGCTACATTCACATTTCATAAAGTTAATGTACAAATAATTTAGTAAATAGAATCATTTATACAAAGTAAACTCTTTTATCTCCGATACGTTGCTTTTTAAACGAATTGGAATACATAAATTAACTATTCACTTACATTACTTTTTGGTCAAAATCAAATTTTTTCGTTTTGAATGGAAAGAGGTTATATAATTCACCAGAATAATAAAATTCATAGGCTACAGCGCCAAAGGAATGTGGTTTTTCATGTATTTTGATTGTAGAGCCACCAACTTTTGGATTCTTTTTAGGTTGAGATTGTGGGTATCCAACATTAAAGAGTGTTGCTAAAATTTCAGGACGATTATCAATAGGATATCCAGCCTTTTCCCATTGGATTTTTACTTGCTTAACAAATATTGCAGCGTAGATATAAGAATAGAAATGGTTTTTGTAGTCTACCAAACGATTTACACGTTCTGCTTTTGGATTATCTGTTTTAAAGTCAAGTAGGTGTATATATTTGTCGCCTAGGTAATAAACGGATTTTGGATCGTGTAAGTTTTTTTCAATATCTATGGCAGTTTGTTCTTTTATACCGGTCACACCCAGTGAAAATTGGGATTCAACAGTTAGAATTTTGAGTGGTCCGATCCATTTTTTGTATGCTTCACGTTTAGAATTAAACAAACGGATTTGTTCACCAACAAGACATGCAACAATTAATCGTGCTTCAACACCCGTTAAGTTTTGCACAGAGTCAATCAATTTTTTGTCTTTGGCAACTGCGATTTTAAAGTCTTGCCATTCGGAAATATTCATCCAGTCAAAAATACTTCCTTGTAAACGTTTCGGTTGTTTTTTTTGTTTGTTAAGTTGTTGTATTTCTTTTTGGTACGCTTTGTTTTTTTGTAAGAATAGCTCTACAGCATCAATCATTTTACTTGTTTCTACCTCATTTTTATCTTGCATGTAGGCATCCATAATAAAGTTTGCGTTTTTCGGACAATATTTGTTAAGGATTAACAAGCGTTCTAAATTTTTGTAGGTACGGATTTCCCCATTGGTAGTATCTATTTTAAACGATTGGTTGTATTTATCTTTGATTTCGTTAAAATATCGGTCGTTCATATCAATAGAACCTGCATCGTTTGTGAGTTTTAATTGTACAGCAAAATACGTTGCAGATAGAAAGAAACCAACAATAGCAAAAGCAAAAATAAGTGTGAAAAATGGGTATTTAACCCAACGTTTAGCGAAGAATTTTTTCATGGAGCGAAATTACAAATTACAAATTAGAAAATTACAAATTAGCAGATTCGAGATTATGGATAGGTTGATTAGGATGGTGGGATATTAACCGTTAAGAAATTAAGGACAAGGATGCGAGGGATGTGAGGGATGTGAGGGAGATTTATTAAGGTGTTTAAGTTGATTCTCTTTGAGAATATTTAACGTACTAAATAGCAAATTTATGGGAGCCATCGCAGTTTGGCATGCGTTTGGATAATCCGCAGGTGCAATCAGTCATTCCTTTTCCTTGCAGGATTTTGTCCATATATTTTTCAATGCGGTTATTTCGGGTTTTAGCATTGTTTGACCCGGAAAAATGTAGGAGATATCCTTTTTGACGTCCAGGAGTAAGCGCTTCGAAAGCGGTTTGGAATTCCGTGTTTTGCTTAAATTTTTCTATTAATTCTTCCGGGATAGTATAGTCTTCCTTTTTTTTATATTCAATTTTTAGTCCTCTTTTTTCAACCTCAATCGCTTCGAAAATGTATGCTTTGATTGTTGCTTCCATTGCAACGAGTTGTTCGATAGTTGTGAAGCGTATTTGTCGCCCAGATTGTACATTTTCTGTTTGTTGAATTAAGACGTTTTCACTATCGAGTAGCAAGGAACCCTTCATGAAGTTTAGTGCGAAATATTCTTTAAATCCATGAATTAACACGATGTTTTTTCCGTTGTATGTATAACAAGGAACTTTCCATTTTTCCTCTTCGATTAATAAGCAATCAAGTACAAATGTCCTTAAAAGTTGTAACTCTTCTTTCCATTGTGTTAGTTCGTCAAAAAATACATTAATTTTTGGGTTCATAGTGTCTTAGTTTTTAATACAATCTACTTGTAAGTCTTTATTTCTCCATTGTATCCAAAATTCTTGGAGGCCTTCAGGTGTAGTTTTTAGTTGGCTTATATCCAATGAATCTCCGGAGAGTAATACTTTGTTTAAGCGCTCTTTTCGTTTGGTTATAGCCGGGTAGTGGTTCCATCCACCAGCATGATCGAAAGAAGTATAAGCAGCGCATTTCGTTGACACGCGCGTAAATGGAATAACAAGTTCGTAGGTTACCTTACCTGTCCCCATACCTTTGGTAGACATTTGGATGTTTTCAAAATCTACTTTACTAAATTTTTCAGTTTGATAAAGTTCTTTGAGTTTATCTCCAACTGCTTTGGACATTTTATTGGAAAATTGGTGTGCGATATCGGATCCATTTATAACTTCTTGACCACTATATTTTCCGAAGCAAGAACCGTCGGTACAAGTGATGTGGTGCTTGGATTCTTCCTGTTGTTTTGAAGTGTTATGGTTTGTTTTACACGTGGAACTTGCAAGAACTAACAAAAGTAGTATGAAGAAGAAAGATTTCATGTGGTAAAATTACGAGAAATATTTTTTTAGAGCAGATACCTAGATTGCCAATTTTGGGTTATAGGAAAATAGTCAACCAATCGATCTTTCTTTCAGCTTTAGTAAAATTATTATAAAGAGAAGATGCAATATATACTAAAGTATTTATACGATTGTTTATGTTAATTTTGTTTCGTTTTTTGTACATAGAGACATTGACATTGCATCTTTAGTTACTTTTTTCTTCCTACAAAACGAATTACGGATCCAGTTCCGTTATGGTATTCTCCTTCTTGAAGGTCTATGACTTCTTCATTTAACATCATCCATTCGTAGTTCGGGAAATCCTGTTGGATTTCTTCTATGGAGAACAACATTTGGAGGTCTTTTGGTCCACCTACATTCGGGTTTGCCGTTACATATTCTAAATGTTTTTTACTAAATGCTTCAAATAGAATAGTTCCGCCAGATTTAAGGAGTTTATCTAATTGTTGGTGATAATTGGATTTAATAGCAGCTGGAAAATGTGCATAAATCAGGGCGATTGCATCAAATTGATTCGGGATGAAATCTAATTCTGCAAGTTGTCCAATTTGGTAATCTAGTGTAACCTGGGTTTTCGACGCTAGAGAAAGTGCTTTTTTCTTACCTACTTGACTAATATCGAAAGCGGAAACCTCCCAACCATTTTTTGCAGCAAATACCGCATTTCTACCTTCCCCTTCTGCAGCAAATAGTATTTTCCCTGGTTCGAGCAAGGCAATTTGTGTTTTTAAAAAATTATTTGGTTCGGTTCCATAAGCGAATTCGACTTTTCCAAATCGATCGTCCCAAACTTTTGTCCAGTTATCCATATTATTTCTGATTGAGGTTGTTTTTAAGTGCTGAAATTAATTCTTTTATTTCCGTAAAATCTTATCCAACGTTCTTCCTTTCGCTAATTCATCCACTAATTTGTCTAAATATCTCACTTTTTGGGTTAGGGGATTGCTGATTTCTTCCACGCGATATCCACAAATAACTCCAGTGATTAGAGACGCGTTAGGATGTAGATTTGCTTGTTTAAAAAATGTTTCAAAAGTAACTTTTTCAGTGATGAGTTGTTCAATCTTGGTTGTTTCGAAACCAGTAAGCCAGGTAATCACTTGATTTAAATCATCTTGTGTACGCCCTTTCCGAACTACTTTGTTGAGATATAAAGGATATACCGTAGCGAAAAGCATCGTAGCGAAACGTTGGTTTTGTAGTTCTATATTATGCATGGATTTTACCTATTATTTTCAGTTTAAATTAAGTAAATTCTTGAAATTGGAAAGTCTCTAATTATCCTTAATTATATAACGCACATTGAAATTTCGTTTAACAAATTAGTAATAAGCGTTTTCTTCCACTAGTTTCCTTCGGAGCACGATGCACACATGGCAAGACCTTACTTTCCGGATGGTCCACTGCTATGCGCCATAGATGTCCACTGCCAGCACGAATAATAGTTGCTTCTTCTAAAGCTTGATAATGTAAGTCAAAGAAATGTTCGCTTACAAACGCATCAAAATCTATTGCCTCTCCAACGTATGCTTTTTCTATTTTTTCACGAATGTCAGGAACCTGAATCTTTTGAATCGCATCTTCATTTGAAATGAGTTCGCTCGCATCCCCGTAATAGGTACATAAAAACGTATCCGTCGCAATTGGTGAACGATCTATATGAAAGGAATACACATCCGTCGGAAAAAAAGGATGTTCGTCTGCTTCGTAATTGGCAATAATATTCAAAATAGGGGAGGCTCCGAGTTCCGAAAGTAACTTAAAATCTGAAAGTATCGTTTCTCTTGCAACTTTCCCCGCTTCACTTAATTCCAACGCTAAAAGGTCCTCTTCATCTATTTCTAGCATAGTTCCTTCAAAGGCAATCGCGTTGACAATTTCCTCAAAATCGCCCTCCAATTCCCGCGACCAACTGATAGCGTTGGTAGTTCCTTGAAATGGGGTAGATATCAAATCTTGGAAGTTGTTGACGTGAACTAAGTTTGACGATTTAGGAAAGGATTTTGTCATTAGAAATAAATGGTTTATTATTAAATCATTAAAACATGTAATTTTTGCAAGTTTTAATGATTAATGGTTTAAGTTGTTGATTTTTAAATATTTTCAAGAAGCCAGTTGTATACGTTAAGGTGTTTTATTCCGCTTCTGTTTTGTGTGAATGAATCAGTTGTTAGAAGGTATTTAGGATAATTGTCATTAATTTTTTCTAAAGCACTATATTCACGTTCGAGTGTACTTTCTTCGGAAATCTGCCAAGCTACTTGATAATATTCAATTTCTCCTGCCGGAGTTTTACAAACAAAGTCAACTTCACTACTTCGTGTGGTACCAGTCCAGATTTTATTTCCTCTACGAAGTAGTTCTAAGTATACTATATTTTCGAGGATATGCCCCCTGTCTGTGGTTCTGTCTTTACCTACCAAAATGTTAAGCAATCCAACGTCTACGAGGTAGTATTTTTCTTGCGTTGCTAATTGTTTTTTGCCTTTCAAATCAAAACGATGCACCTTATAAAAAATAAAACTTCCTACTAAATATTCGATATATCTTTCTACAGTTGTATTATGTAATTTTTTTCCGTCTTGAATAAGTGATTTTGCGATATTCGTTGGAGAAACTGGACTTCCAATATGAGAACTTATAAATTTTGTAATATTTCCAAATGCGCGTTTATCGTTGATTTGATGACGTTGCGAAATATCTTTTTCAATAATGGTAGTGTAAATTGCCTCCAAATATTCGTATATCATTTCAAAACCGCCATCGCGTAAGTCTACACCTTTTGGTAAAGAAGTTTCATTCACATAGTCAAAAAAAAGTGCTTCAAAATTTAGGTATTTATTGTTCGATTCAATTTTGCGTGCACTTAAATATTCTTTAAATGAAAATGGTAAAATGGAAATTTCGATATAACGACCACTAAGTAATGTTGCTAATTCACTCGATAGTAAAAATGCATTTGAACCTGTTATATATACATCGATAGTTGGTTTAACAAATAATCCATCGACTAATCGTTCAAATTCTGCTACATTTTGAATTTCATCTAAAAAAACATAACTAGGTATTGATAAATCTAATTGACTTGTAATGAATGCGTATAAAGCATCTAAATCATTCAAATAGTTACGAAGTTCAAAATCTTCAAAATTTAAAAACACAATTTGAGAAGTGTCAATTCCTAAGTGAATTAATTCATTTCGATAGAGTTCAAACAAGGTACTTTTACCACTTCTTCTCAGACCACTTACTACTTTGATAAGATCTTTGTCTTTGTAAGCTAGTAACTTGTTAATGTAATTAGTACGGGATGTATAATTTCTCATACTACAAAGTTACTACTAAATCATTAAAACTTGTAATTTTTGCAAGTTTTAATGATTTAAGGGTAAGCTATTGTTTTTTAAGTGTTTTTATTTGCGATAAAGTACAAGATTACAATTCTAACTCAGCAGGGTGCTTTAGGCTATAAGAATTAGGTATGCTGTATTTCAGTAGTGTTATTCAATTGATTTAATATCTGTAATCGAGTTTTAATGCATTGACTACCTCCGTAATATTTTTCAAGAACTTTTGAGAAAATATCAATATCGTTTTGGACTAAATCAAACAATGTCATACAAGATTTCATTTTAAGATAATCTGGTTCTCCAAGTATCTCAAATGCAGTTTTACCTTCTAATATGAAAAATGCAGTAGTAATTTCGATAAGCCTTTGACCAAGAATTGGATGTTTGAAATACATGGAAGCCTCCTCAATACAAGTAATTGCATATTTTTGCGATGTTAAACTAAAAGCTAACCCTTTATATTGTGGAAATATGTACCACATCCAATGACTTGTTTTATTTCCCCTTTTTATTTCATTTAAAGCCCTTTCATAGGTTTTTTCTTGTGCTGCTACAAACCTATTTAATTTAAACTTGTCTGTCATGATTTATAAATAATTTTTTTAGGATTGGTGATAACATTTTGCAGCTTGTCGAAGTGACGGACTTTGAAGCACTTACTTTCAATTTAGCACTAAACTTCATTTGAAAACCGAATGTTCAATTTAGCACTGAACACGCCATTTTGCCAAACTGCTGTTATGCCTTCGCCCTTTTTAGTCAGCATATTTTATAGTCAATTCGTCTTCTAATCCGAGAATTGTCAAAGCCTCTTTAATTCTGTCAAATTTTGTAGAATTAACAATATTGGTGTAAAGGTAATAAGTGTCGTTTAACTTTTCATAATCTCTTTCAAGTCGTTCAATATTGACATCGTTAACCAACATTATTCTTTCACGAAGTCCAGTTGTGAAAAATAATTCAGATGACAATTCAAATAGTTGTTTGAAGATAGAAACATAAAAATCTTTTGCAGAAGATACGCTCGTTCGTTGCTCTAACAAAACATAATATTCTATTTTCTTTCCGCCTGGGTCTTCCGCTTCAAATATATTTAATTCGTTATTTTCTTGTGTATTTTCTATTTGAATATCCGGATATTGCCAAATATTCAAAAATCTTTCTGCGATTACTTTTGAACGGCTTTCAATTTCTATTTTGTTCCAGTTTTCTTTATCTTTTATATCTCTGTTGAGCCACAAACGGCTGAATTTGTAACCTTGTTCTTTGCCGTCTTCATTCATCATTTGTTTATCAGTAAAATACTTGTTGCCAAGTTTACCATTGTTGCCAGATAAAGTCAAATTGCCTATCGTATTTAGGTAAGTTTCTTTGATGAAGTTATATTCTTCATTACCCAATTCAAGTTTCCATTTAGGATCGGGATTTTGAGGAAAAATGTGTTCAATGGTTATGTCTGAATTCCCCTCTATAACGACTGGTTCGTTGTTTTGATAATTTTCAAGTCTTTCAAGTAAATAGGTTCTATTTTTAGATTTAATGTTGTAAACGTCTTTTTCTTTAAGTGCATTTATAGTTTCTGTATCTCTTGGAAAACGTTGAACTCCAGCACGCAATAGAAGAGATTTTTGAATTGAAAAAAGATAATTGTTTTGTTCAACTTTGTCATATAAAGACATAAATATCTTATTCAAAGCATTAGTTGGTAATCCAACAATAAAACGTCTAAATGAAAACGATTGAATAAGTGTTAAAATAGAAATGAAAGTTTGCTTTTCAATAACTTCATTTGAATAATCTTCATACACCTTCATCAAGAAAGGAAATGCAACATTTATTTCAAGCTTGTTAATAAATTCAAGTTGTTGTCTGACTGCTTTATCTTCTTCATTTTTCGGATTTACAAGTTTATTGTAAAATTTGCTTAACGATTTTATTTCAGAAAGATTTTTTTCCAATACATCAACTGTTTCAGTTGGAAAGTTTTCTTTGAATGTTACATAAACATTAGATTTGTTTGGAATTTCTTTGTTTTTTAACGTCAAGAAATCACGGATGAAATCAGAAACTTTTGTTTGGTTAAGCATTTCGTCTTTTGCATTTTTCTCAATTACTTCCCAATAGTTTTTGTAAATTTTCTCTTGGTTTGTCCTCGACAAACCCATCAAAATATAGTTTCTGATTAGGTCGGCTTGCGACAATTCTAAACCTGTTGAGTTTAGGCTTTCAAAAATTCTTTGCGGATTGTCTCTTTGTCTGTCAAGAGCAATATCAATAAAAATAAGTTTTGATAAACCTCGTTGAATTATTTCGTAATTGTCAGCATTGATTGAGCTTTTAAAGAAATTGAAGTTTTCAATAATTTTTGAATATCCTTTAAATTCTTCTCCGTTTTGTGAATTTAATATATAGTGTAATGCTTCTTTGTTGTTTTCTGTCGGTTTAAGTTTTAATTTTTCTGTTTCAGGTGCAAACTCGTTTATCAAATATGTTTTATGAATTCTATTCACTAACATTTGGTTGTCAAGTTGTTGAGCAAGTCTATAAAGTGTAATGTAAATAAGTGTTATTGTTGTTAAGCGTTGTTGTCCGTCAATAATTGTTAATTCAGTCAAGCCCGATGCTGTATATACATCATCGTGTACATAAACGATACTGCCGATAAAGTGAGCGTTGATATTGTCGCTTTTACCAGTTTCGATAATGTCATTCAAAAGTTGACTGCATTGTGTCAAAGTCCAATCATAGTTTCTTTGATAGACAGGTATAGCAAATGTTGTTTCATTTGACGCTAAAAATTTATCTACTTTCGTTTCGTTTGCTTTCATATTTTATTTCTGTTTGTCATTATGTTTACGGCCGCTCATAGGGTGAGGCATAACTTATATATAACCCTGATACATTCAATTTTTATCAGGCAAATCCCTCAAATTTGGAAAGCTTTGCCTAAGATCAATCAGGTTTTCTAATTTTTTAATTATTTCACACCGGTTCCTGAGGTTATCGAAGGACCGGTTCCTATCGGGATGATTAATGCTTTACCCTACGCGTCACTTCGTCACTTCCGTCACTCGTCACTTGATAAGTCCTTCTCTTCTCAACAACGCTTTCGGATCCGCATCTCTTCCTCTAAATCTTCTGTATAAAATAGATGGATGCTCGCTTCCTCCAGCTGCTAAGACATTATCGTGGAATGATTTTGCTACTTCTTTGTTGAAAATTCCTTTCTCTTTAAATGCTTCAAATGCATCAGCATCAATTACCTCCGCCCATTTGTAAGAGTAGTAACCGGAAGAATATCCTCCTTGGAAAATGTGGGAGAACGAACAACTGGTGCTTGTTTCTTTTACGGTGTGGTATAAATCGGTTGCAGCTGTTGCGTTTAATTCAAATGCTTTTACGTCCTCGATGTTTGATGGATCCGCACTATGCCAAGCCATATCTAAGCGACCCAATCCAATTTGACGAATTGTTGCCAATCCACTTTGGAAGTTCGCGCTTTCGGTGATTTTTTGGATGTATTCTTCTGGAATTGCTGCGCCTGTTTCGTAGTGTTTCGCAAATAAATCCAAACACTCTTTCTCGTAACACCAGTTTTCCAAGACTTGCGATGGTAACTCAACGAAATCCCAGTAAACACTCGTTCCGGTGATACTTCCATACGTTCCGTTGGCACACATTCCGTGTAACGCGTGACCAAATTCGTGAAATAGGGTAGTCACCTCGTTGAAAGTCAATAAAGATGGTTTGGATACTGTTGGTTTCGTGAAATTACAAACGATGGAAATGTGTGGACGTACATCTACGCCATTAATTCTTTTTTGGTTTTTGAAGACTGTCATCCAAGCACCTTGACGTTTTCCAGCTCTTGGGAAGAAATCCATGTACAACATTGAAACGTATTCGCCTGCTTCGTTAGTCACTTCGTAAGCTGTTACGTCTTTGTGGTACACTTCAATGTCGTTGCGTTGTTTGAAGGTTAAACCATATAATTTTTGCGCGGTGATAAATACCCCGTCAATGACATTTTCTAACTTGAAATAAGGTTTCAACAACTCATCATCGATGGAGAATTTCTCTTTTTTCAATTTCTCAGCGTAAAACGCAACATCCCAACGTTTCAATTCGTCTGGACCTCCAATCGATTTACTGTAAGCCGAAAGTTCTGCTAATTCGTCTTTCGCAAATGGAAGTGCATTGACCAAGATGTCTTCTAAGAATGCAAATACGGTTGTTGGATTTTTCGCCATACGCTCTTCCAACACGAAATCCGCATGCGAAGCATACCCCAATAAATTTGCACGTTGGTGACGCAACAAAGCAATTTTCTTAATGATTGCTGAATTGTCGCGCTCATTTCCCTTGAATGCTTTCGATCCAAATGCTAAGAACATCTCTTCGCGCAATTTACGTTGATCGGAATACGTCACAAATGGAATGTAACTTGGGTAATCCAAGGTAAACACCCACGCATTGTCATGTCCTTTTTCTTTTGCGGTTAATGCTGCTGCTTCAATAACACCCTCTGGCAAACCTGACAATAAAGACGCATCGGTAATTACCAATTTGTATTCATTACTTTCTGCCAACACATTTTGACCAAATAATAGGGTAGTAGTCGCTAATTCTTTGTCAATCTCTCTTAATTTTTCTTTATCCGAATCGTTCAATTTGGAACCATTTCGTACAAATCCTTTGTATGTTTTGTCTAACAAAGTTGTTTGCTCAACCGTTAGATTTTCGTTTGTTTTATTCAAATAAACTGCTTCAACGCGTTTGAATAATGCTTCGTTCAACATAATATCGTTGCCAAACTCTGTCAATTTTGGAGAAATTTCAGTAGCTAAATCTTGTAATTCATCGCTTGTTTCTGCCTCGTGTAAATTGAAGAAGATGTTACTTAACAATTCTAAGATTTCCCCGGAATTATCTAACGCTGCAATGGTATTCTCAAAGTTTGCTACTGCAGGATTGGAAGTAATTGCTTCGATGTCTGCTTTACCTTGTTGAATTCCAGCTTCCAATGCTGGTAAATAATGTTCGTTTTTTAATTGCTCAAAAGGAAATGTTTCGTGTGGAGCTGTGTTTTTTGTTAAAAAAGGATTATTCATGTGGTTATGAATTATGAATTATAAATTATGATTTATTGAATTTCAATGGATTTTGTAAAACTTGTCTGACCTTCACCAGTAAATTTTAAGTGATATATACCTGGCGCAATGTCTGAAAATTCTTCCGTTATTTTTACGTTTTTAAATGCTTTTTTCGTAAGAATTCTACCAGTATGATCCACTAATTCAAGCGATGTATATCCTACAGGAATTCCTTGGATCGTGATTTTACCATTACTTGGATTCGGAAAAATACGGATGTTTTCATTCGTTAAATTTTCTAAACTAGCGGAAGTATTTGCATCACAAAATATATTAACTTTCAAGTTGTTAGAGTTTGCTATATTTGAAGTTACACAGGATGCATTGGATGTTAAATCTACACTTATTTGATCATTATGCATAAGAGTATTGGAAGTGTAGGTTGCTGCTGTTTGGTTTTGTATAGCTATCCCATTGTTTTTCCATTGGTAACTTGGATTTGTACCACCATTATTAATTTTAGCTGTATATGTAACGGATGTACCACTGCAAAAGGTATTATCGCTGTCTGAGGAGGTGATGCTAACAGTTGGTTTAACAATTGGATTAACAGTTACAAAAATTGGATCGGAAATTGCTGCAGGTGAACAATTACCTGTAACAATTACATCATAACTTCCTGCTTCTGCGGTGGAAGGATTGGTAAGAGTTAAAGTAGCTGTAGTTGCACCGCTATACATGTAATTGTCAGTAATATTTACACCAGCTTTACGCCATTGATAGGTAATATTATCACCTGTTGCAATAACAGATAATGTTTGTGTTTCAGAGCCAGAACAAGTAGCGGTGGGTGTGGTTGGTTGATTGGTAATACTAGGTGCGCCTAAACATGCGGATTTAATATAAACAGCATAATCTTCTACATCGCCAATAAAATATACTACATTACAACTTTTTTCAGAGGGACTTAATGTTTCTGCTTCTCCATAAATGCGCATTCTTAGTGGTGTATTTACTACTGCATTTTGAGGAATGGTAACAGATGTTTTAAATGGTACAATTGGTGTGTTAACAGCATCCGCAGGTGTACTTCCTTCATGTATTTTTTCATTGATTTCAAATATACCGTTGTTATTGTAATCAATATATGCTTCAAAAACTTCTGATTTATCAGCAGCACGAATGGATACACTTAAATCGTAGGATTTTCCAACTTCTAATACCGTACCATGCGAACAACTGAAGTCTGTATGGGCAACATTATTGTAAATAGAAGTGTTATTATCTATCGTGTTAAAATTAACGTTAGTAACACAATTCCAAAAATTACCTACATTGGTTGATTTTGGTACACAGGCTGTTTTTGGTTGTTTGGAAACTATTATAAATGATTTTTGTACAATACTTTGTGTTCCAAAGGATGTTTTAACTTCTAATGTTACATCATATTCTCCTTCCGTTGTAAGTTGAAAATATGGATTTTGATTCGTGGATGTTAATACAGTTCCGCCATTGCTTAGTGTCCATTGGAAACTGATATTGGACCAAACAGTACCAACTAAAAACGAGTTTGGAACACATGCTATTCGCGCATTTAAATTAACTGTAGATCCTGTACAAACTAATGTGTTGGAAGCTGTAAAATCAATAGTAGGTGAAGCTGGAGGTACTAAAGATAAATTCCCGTTTTCTTCTAAGTAAGATTTTCGTGTAACGGTAAGTGCAGCGAGCATACGCGTTTTTTGTCCTTCTGTAAACATATTAGCGCAGTCGTTGGAAGAGTAATCCATGTAATTACGAATAAAATTCTCGGTGGATGAACCTCCATCGCAAGTATTTGTTCCAATAACACAATCACTTTTGCTTCGCATATGTGGTGGAGTGTCACAAACTAGGTCTCCATTGGTGTTGCAATTCGTGTTTGTAGGACATGATTTTCCATCAACATCTCCTTCAAACGTATGATATAGATTAAAAGCATGGCCTAATTCGTGTGGTAGTGTAATATCATTTTTATTTTTAAACGCATTTACTAAAATCACAGTTCCATCTTTTGCTTGCCCATGACTAGACGCGAAATAGGCGTAGCCTTGTGTTCCAGAGGCACCGTTGTTATTGTCAATTTCCGAAACTAACCAAATGTTGTAGTATTTAGTTTGGTCCCAAAGATCAAATGTTTTTAAGGTTACATCTGAAATACCGTCCGAATTTGATGTTGTACCAGCAGCCATGTATTTAGCATTGGTAGTCATGTCTCTCCGAGTAATTCCATTGGTGCATTTTCCTTGTGGATCCCTTACTGCTAAAGCAAATTCAATCGTTACATCTACACCTTTTCCATCCCCTTTTGTGCCAGCTACTTTTCTATAGTTTTCATTCAAATTTTTAATAGCAGCATAAATTTGTTCATCCGTAATTTGCGTTAATGCATTTTTAGCATCCAAAACATGAATGACTAACGGTATTTTATACGAACCATTTGCTTTTAATCTAAAAGAATGGTAATTAGCTATAAGATTTTGTTCGAATGCTTCCAAGGATTTTACATAATCCTGGTTTTCTTGTAATTGCTGTCTGTGTAATACGTCAAAACCGCATCTTTCTTGTGCTTGAATCCAATAGGTTAGCAATAAGAAAGCTAGAAGAGTAATTTTATTTAACATACAATAATATTTAATTTTTAAACGAACTATTAACTAAAAAGGTCTTTAAAAATACGAAATATATTACTGTTAAAATTATTTATGGGGCTAAATAGAATGTACGTAAAGAAAGACTCTCATTTTTAGCTTCATCTAAGATGTTAACTTTCATCACTAATGCTTTTAACTTAGTGTTTTTAACAACTAAAAATGAGTTTTTGTAGCTGTAATTTTGACCAGCTAATGTTTTTGTATCTGCAAAATAGTTTTTTCCGTTCTCATCATTTATTTCTAAATAAAGGGAAGCTAATTTATTGTTGTCAGAGGCTGTAAATTCTAAAAAAACTTCGCTATTGTTTCCGGATATCGTGTCGTTTGTTTTTGGAGATAAGATGTTTATGCTAGGTTTTTCGGAGTCGTTCAGTTTGCTACATCCCAAGCAAATTGTAATAAATAGGCAAAATATAAAAATTAATTTCATTGTGTTTCACTTAATCTGTGCAACAAAAATAGTATTATTGTTTTAGTTCTGAAAAAGGTAAGTTTCATCTAATGAATTGTTTTCTATTTTAGTGTAATTTATATGTGTCATAAAGCGGAATGAATTTTCTTAAAATCCTCCATTAAACCTTTTGAAATAAGTAAATTTGATGCACTAACTATACATTTATGCGCAAAATTCTTATTTCAGGACTAGTACTATTTGTTTGTATCATCTCTTACGGATGGATGAATTCTGCCTGTCAAAATAACGATTTATGGAAGACTACATCGTCCAATAAACACTCCTATCCAGAAGTTCAATTACCAGAAAATGTGCTGCTTTCAAAAGCTACACCGGAAGCATTAGGGCTGGATGCAAATGATTTTTCGAAAGTGGACCAAATTGCATTAAATGCAATTAAAGCAGGTGCCTTTCCTGGTTGTCAGATTTTAGTAGCAGTAGAAGGTAAAATTGTCTATCAAAAGAATTTTGGAACCACCATGTATGGAAATAACGATTCCATCCGAAACGATTTTGTATATGATATCGCTTCCGTAACCAAGATTGCTGGTTCTACGCTTGCATTAATGCGCTTACAAACACAAAATTTATTTTCCTTAGACAAACAACTTAACGATTATTTACCAGGATTAGTAGGTAATGGAAAGTTTTCCAATATGCTTTTACGCGATATGATGGCGCACCAAGCTGGATTGGTTGCATGGATTCCTTTTTATCAAAAAACGATGAAAAATGGGAAGTTAGCACCCGAATTATATAAAACAGCAAAAGCAAACGGGTATGAAAATGAAGTTGCGAAAGATGTTTGGTTAAATTCAGCATATTCGGATACAATTTACCAACGTTTATTAGCGAGTAGTTTAACTCAAGGTAAGCATTATGAGTATTCGGATTTAGGGTATTATTTCATGAAGAAAATTATCGAAAAACAAAGTGGTAAATCGATGGATGTATTTTTACAAGAGGAGATTTATACAAAGTTAGGATTAACCCATATTGGTTACAACCCTTTGAAATGGTATGCTTTGGATAAAATAGTTCCGACGGAAAATGATAAAACGTTTAGAGGACAACAAATTCATGGCTATGTGCATGATCCAGGTGCTGCAATGCTTGGTGGCGTTGGAGGTCATGCGGGTCTTTTTGCAAATGCACAAGATTTGGCAACGATTATGCAGTTGTTTTTAACTAAAGGAAAAGCAGGTAATCAGCAATTATTGGACGAGAAAGTGGTAGAGGAATTTACACGTGTGCAATTTAATGGAAATCGAAGAGGAGCTGGTTTTGATAAACCAACACCTAGCAAAAAAGGACAAACGTGTGGATTGGTTTCTGCAGAAAGTTTTGGTCATTCTGGATTTACAGGAACGTTTGCTTGGGCAGATCCGGTATATAAAATTAATTACGTATTTCTTTCCAATCGTGTATGTCCAAGTGCTGAAAACTGGAAGATTAGAGATATGAATGTGCGAACAAATATCCAACAAGTGATCTATGAGGCGGTAATGAAACGAACAAAAAAATAGCGTATGAAAATCGGAATTGTATTATATCCAACGTTTGGAGGAAGTGGAGTTGTTGCTACAGAATTAGGAAAAGCTTTGGCTTTAAAAGGACATGAAATTCATTTTATTACGTATTCGCAGCCAGTAAGATTAGGAAGTTTTCGACAAAATATCTACTACCACGAAGTTTCCGTATCGGATTATCCTTTGTTCGATTTTCAGCCTTACGAGACTGTTTTAACCTCCAAAATTGTGGATGTTGTAAAGTATGAAGGATTGGATTTGTTACATGTACATTATGCTATTCCGCATGCTTCTGCAGCGTTTATGGCAAAAGAGATATTGAAAACACAAGGTATTCATATACCATTCATTACCACTTTGCACGGAACAGATATTACCTTGGTAGGTAAAGATCCATCTTTTGAACCAGTTATTACGTTTTGTTTGAATAAGTCGGATGCTGTAACAACCGTTTCGGAAAGTTTAAAAAAAGATACTTACGAACATTTTGCTACCGAACGTCAAATCCATGTGATCCCAAATTTTATTCACGTACCAAATGAATTTCCTACACAAGATATGGAAATGCGTAGAAAATATGCTTTAGATAATGAGCGTATTATATGCCATATTTCCAATTTTAGAAAAGTGAAAAGGGTGGAGGATGTTGTTGCTGTATTCGCTAAATTAAATGCAGAAGTTCCATCTAAATTATTGTTTGCAGGCGACGGACCAGAGCGAAGTACAGCAGAACGATTAGCACGTGAGTTGAAAATATGTCACCGGGTTATTTTTGTGGGAAAAGTACGAGACACTACACCAGTTTTACAAATTAGTGATTTATTTATTCTTCCTTCCGAGACAGAGAGTTTTGGGTTAGCAGCATTGGAAGCAATGGCACTCGGAGTACCGGTAATTTCATCCAATACAGGTGGGATTCCGGAAGTTAATAAACATGGATACTCGGGGTATTTGTCAAATGTGGGGGATGTAGAAGATATGGCTATACATGCGAAACAAATTGTAGTAGATGAATCTGTATTACAACAGTTTAAGTTACAAGCATGGAAACATGCACAGGTGTTTAAAATCGAAAATATATTGCCAATTTACGAGGAACTTTACAAAGAGGTAATGTCTTTCTCCTGAATGAATTTTTGATAAATCAGCGCACCGCTTACGAGTGCATAGGTAGGTGCTAAAAACCATCCGATAACTGGTATTAAGAGTATAAACATAAACCCAAGTCCTAATGCAAACAAAAGGGATTTGTTTTCATTATAAATAGTTCTACTTTCATCTATCGTGTACCCATTTCGTTCCAAAGAATAATCCATCATCAATATACCGTTGTAATAGGCAAGTACAATAAATGTGAGTAAAGGAGTTATTATAGAAAGTACAGGTATAAAAGATACTCCTGTAATTAGGATAATTAATCCAAATTGTTTAACGGAATTACGCATAGATAATTTAATTCCTCGCCAAATTTCAGCCATCCACCCCAGGTTTTCGCGCTTTGGATGAGTGTGTAGTAATTGATGTACTTTTCGACTAATCAAGGAGAAATAAGGAGTTCCTAGGATTAAAAAAATACTGGTAAAAAAAGAATCTTTATTCGCATTTATCGAATGACGTACCAGCCAAAAGACACCATTCGCACCATATTTTAATTCTGTTTGTGAAAGTTTAACATATTTAGATCCTTGCTCGAGTAACCATTTTGTGATCCAAGTTTCATGTAGGTCTATCCAATGAAGAAGTCCTTGAATGCTGATGGAGAATAATATTAAAAAAGAGAATCCAGATATAATTAAGTAGCGTTTTAGTTTATTTTGCCAAATAAATACGTGTGCGTCTAAAAATAATTGCAGACCTGTAACCATCCATTGGTTGGAATCTTTTATTTTTTGTAGGTATTTTTTCTTTTCAGGCATATTTTCAGGTAAAAAAAAAGACCACTTAAAAAGCGGTCTTTCAAATATACGTGAGTTTCGATTACTTTTTGATAGAAGCGAAACTTCTTTTTTCTTTAATTCTTGCAGCTTTACCAGTCAATTCTCTGAAGTAGAAAATACGTGCTCTACGTACAGCACCTTTCTTAGTAACTACGATTTGATCCACAAATGGTGAAGCGATTGGGAAGATACGTTCAACACCAATGTTACCAGACATTTTACGAACTGTAAAAGTTTCAGTAACACCAGAACCACGACGTTGTAATACAACACCTTGAAACTGCTGGATACGCTCCTTGTTTCCTTCTTTAATTTTATAAGATACTATAACTGTATCACCACTTTTGAAATTCGGGAAGTTCTTAACTTCTACTAATTCGTTCTCAAGTTGTTTAATGATATCCATGATTCTTAATTTCTTTTATCAATTTTCCGTTAAATTCGGAGTGCAATATTACGAATAAAATTTAATTAAACTTCAGTAAAGAGAAAAAAAAATGAAATATTCCGTTAATTATGCTTTTTTCTCTCCTTTGTGTTAATCACTAGGTAGTTCTAAGTGAAATTAACAATGATTTTGTTTAAATGTTATCAAATATAGTGATGTCAGGCGAATAATAAGAATTAATTTAGTTTAAAATTTAAAACATGACCAAAGTTATTTCATTTATAAGTCGTAAAGGCGGAACTGGTAAAACTACAAACGCAATAAATTTAGCAACTATGCTTCACAGTTTGGGGTATGTAGTTCGCTTAATAGAGACAGATACAAACTACACGTTGACTACTTTGCGTAAAATGGAATTATTTAAAACGGGTGCTAAGGAAGAGCAACTTTTTACCATTACTCCTTCCGAAGATCAGTTGATTGCGGAGGAGTTAGAAAGTTACAAAAAACAAAAAATAGATTTTATTATTTTAGATACTGCAGGTAAGACTACGGATGTAAGTATTAAAAAGATTTGTGTTGCGAGTGACTTAGTTCTTATTCCGACGAGTTTGTCGCAAAATGACTTATTGGTGACTTATCAAACGGTAGAAGATTTAAAACCTGCTATCGCTTTAAATGAAAAATTAAAAATTGCTATTCTTCCAAATAGAATTCATGGTTCTACGCGGACAAAGACAATTGCGTCTATGTTAGATCAATTAGATGCGCATATCCTTGAAAATTTCGTACCTTCGAGAAATATGTTTACCCAAAGTAGTACAATTCTCGCGGAAAAAGACTATCTTGGGATAACGAAAGAAATATTAACCCTATTTTAACAGATGGCGAAGAAAAATACGACATTGAATGATTTGACACGTTTTTTACAAACGGAGTCTGTATTACAAACACCTTCCACATCCGAAACCGAAGATTTTTTTGAAAAAGATCCTATTTCCTTAGTGGTAGTAAATGCAGATGGTATTATTTCTACTTCCAAAGCGGAGCCAAATATTACGGAAAAGTTTATTGACTCAAAAGCTTTGCAAAAAACATCTTTTGAAGATGTACATGAGCAAATTAAAACGTTAGCACTAGAAAATAAAATGTCTGTTCAACAGGTTATAACGACTTTGTACATGCGTTCTGTAACACCGGTAACAGTTACAAATGTATTTGAATGTTCGCAAAGTATTCAGAAGAACTACATGCAGTTTTGGATGGATTTCCAGAAAAGTTGGAAAAAATAATTCCATACTATCCTCCTCGCTTTCTATTTATTAATTCACTATTTTTTTGATGAAAATAAACGCACACTTTTTCTTATTGAATGATGATTTTTCTCCAGAATATGCGGAAGCAAATCATGGAGGGAAAGAATCCGACAACAATCCATTGTATGAATGGGAAGATGAATTTTCTGTTTCAGAAGACTTAGAAGATGTCGTTGTTGAAGAAAAAAGTGTTTACCTATTACAAGGCGAAACGAATGACGGGCCTTTTTCGTATGAAATTCCAAATATGTTGGTGGCACGATTAAAAATGAAAAATGGGGTGGTAGGTGCCTTTGCTATTTCGGAAAGTATTGTAGATTCTTATACTTTTGAAAAAGAAGAGGAAGTGGTTCATTTTAAGGTGTATATTAAAGATTACGAACCATTGGCAGATCCAATACCGGGTGTGTATATCGCTTCTAAAGAGTTTCCAACAGATCTAGCGCGCGATTAATGTTTTCCATTCAAGGTATTTATTTTGAACGTGGGGAACGTTCTATTTTATCCAATATCCAACTTGCAGTTAAAAAAGGGGAGATGTTAGGGTTGGTAGGACCAAGTGGTGCAGGAAAATCTACACTTTTACATATTTTAGCAGGATTATTAGATGCTTCTCAAGGTACTGTGAAATTAGATGGGGAGCATATTTTAGGCCCTAAAGATCGTTTGTTGCCCGGACATCCAGAGGTGCAATTGGTCAATCAAGAATTTGGATTAGATCTTTATCATACAGTACGTGAAAATTTGTTGGTTAAAGCAAATCACTTAACAAAAGAAATACGAGATCAATTTGCAGATGAACTCTTAGCATTGTTAGGTCTAACAAGTATTAAGGATAGTCAAGCAGTTTATATATCTGGTGGCGAGAAACAAAGACTCGCATTGGGTAGAGCGCTAATTATGGAGCCAAAGGTGATTTTGTTGGATGAACCTTTTGCCCACATGGATGCACATATCAAACGCAAAGTAGTACATTATTTGCAGGCCTTAAAAAAAACACGTAAAACTACGTTTGTTTTTGTTACGCACGATGGACAAGATGTACTTGGTTTAGCAGATAAGATTGCCTATTTCTCCGATGGAAAAATACAACGTTTAGATACACCACGCGCGTTTTATGAAAACCCTGCTTCTTATCAAGAAGCTTTGTTTTTTGGGGAAATCAACCGTTTTAACATAGATAAAAAGGAAGTTTTTTTTCGACCACATCAATTTTCGTTGGAAGAAAATAGCGGAGCATATAAAATTCCGGTTATTTTTCAATTTGCTACCTACTATGGTGGATTTGTTCAGTCTACATTCAAGCTTAGTAAAAAGGAATTTATCGTA
This sequence comes from Flavobacteriia bacterium, assembly GCA_947463445.1. Lineage (GTDB taxonomy): Bacteria > Bacteroidota > Bacteroidia > Flavobacteriales_D > Crocinitomicaceae > CANHVK01. The sequence goes on from CANHRS010000008.1 coordinate 55,194, forward strand.
TTGAACCATCCAGAATCCTTAGAACATGTCGATGAAATCTATATCTAATCCTACAAAAAGATTAAGTTGGAAAGCATATCGTAGTTTGTTTAAAAATACGGTAGTTGAATTTGCGAGTGAAAATAGTTTGTTTCATGGAGCGGCTTTATCTTATTATACCATTTTTGCATTAGTACCAATTTTGTATTTAAGTATCGTTTCTTTTGGAGCGTTTATTGGTCAGGAAAAAATGCAATCCATTATATCGGATGTGTTAACGAAACAGATTGGTATTAAAGATGTGCATGGTATTATGTCATTTTTAAACGAGATCGATTTTCATAAAACTAATTTTATTTTACAGACTGTTGGTATTATCGTGTTATTAGTTTCTTCTACGGCAATTTTATCCTCCTTAAAATACAGTATTAATGATTTTTATGATATTCAAAGGGTACATATTTCTAAAAAGAAATTACTGTTTTCAACATTAAAAGATCGTTTGGTACATGTACTCTTGTTGATGTTTTTTGGCACAATCATTATTGTTACGTATTTCGCACAATTGGTAATTATATCGTTTGGGGATAAGTTATTTAGTGAGTTGCATGGCTTACGAGAACTATTTTCATTACTAACCCAGCATTTTATTCCATTCATTACCAATGTTATTATCTTTTATTTTGTTTTAAAATATGTTTCCGATGGTTTGGTACACAAACGCCTGGCTTTTGCTGGGAGTATAGTTACTGCAACTTTATTATATCTAGGACAATTAGGCATTAAATTTTACCTAACACATTATTTTTTCGCGAAAGATGCAGGAATAGCTGGTACCATTTTGATTTTACTTGCGTGGGTGTATTATACCTCTCAAATCATTTTTTTTGGTGCAAAATTCACCTCTGAATATGCTAAGATTTTGGGGCAACCAATTCAGGTGAAAAAATAAATTACACCTTCTTTACCTATTGTGTTTACTAAAGTAATTGGTATACACCGGTAAAAATTATTTCCTCTTCTAAAATCATGTGTTGTAATACCTGTTTAATTTGAGAATCCGATATAGCGTTGTTTATATTTAGTAATTCATCTAGAGTTTTTGGATTTTCTTCTAATTGGGAACGTATCTTTTCTATTAATTGTGTTTGTGCAATTTTTTCTTTTCGAAGATTTCTACAGTAATCACATTTGCCACATGTAAGTACTTCTTGTCCAAAGTAGTGTAAGATAAATTGTTCACGACAATGCTTGGTCAACAAATACTGTTGCATATTGTCCCAACGTCTGAATGCACGAATTTTACGATTATGATAGACTTCGTCAGAGACGCGCATGTAATCATCGGGTAAACGTTCATGCAGAAATGTGACTTTCGGTAAATCCGTTTTCCAGGTAATATCAATGATTCCATTTTGTTCTAAAAAATGAAGTTGATTTTCTAATTCTTTCGCTGTTATTCCGAGTTTTGCACAACATACAGCCTCATCCAAATCAAAAAAGTGATCAAAAATTCCTGGATAACTTCGACTCAAGAAACTGATGAGTTTTGCCACTTTCTCGTATTTTATTTGGAAGCTATATACCACCGTATTTCCAACTGAAAATTTTATACGTGTAGGATTGAAAACACTTTCATTAAATAAGATATCTCCATTCATCTCAAGTATTTTCAGCGATTGATATGTTTCTATCACTTCCAATTTAAAGCTATTACATAAATCTTTAAGGTTGATCGGAAATGATTCCCCTTCACCAGAACCAATGGCGAGTTTTAGGTGGTTACACAGCGCTCTGTAGGTGGATTTAACTTTTTGGATTGGAGGGAACTGTTTTTCAATAGTTTCATGCGTACTTGCAATGTCACGTTGATTCAATAGTACTAGTGTGCGCGACTCTTTTCCATCTCGACCTGCTCTTCCTGCTTCTTGAAAATATGCTTCAATATTATTAGGAAATTCATAATGAATTACATAGCGAACATTTGGTTTGTCAATTCCCATCCCAAAAGCGTTGGTAGCAATCATGAGGTGTACTTCATCGTTCATCCATAATTGCATCATTTGGTTGCGTTGTACGGCATCTAAACCACCATGATAAATCCCAGTTTTAATCCCATGGTTAAATAAGAAGTTCGCAATTTCTTTAACAGATTTACGTGTTTGGCAGTACACAATACCGCACATATAGGGAAATTTTTCTACCCATTTGCGTAATGCAATTTCTTTGTTTTCTACTTGATGTACTTCATAACTTAGATTCGCACGTTGAAATGAACTTTCAAATACAGCAGGGTTTTTCAAATCTAATTGAAGTATAATATCTTCTTTAACTTCCTTCGTTGCAGTAGCGGTTAGCGCCATAATTGGAGCTTCAGGATGGTATTTACGTAGATCTGCAATTTTTCGGTAGGGTGGACGAAAATCATGTCCCCATTCAGAGATACAGTGTGCTTCATCCACTACAATAAGTGAAATATGCATTTGTTTGAATCTTTCGATGAACATACGCGATTGCAAGCGTTCTGGTGAGGTGTACAGAAAATCAAGTCCCTCAAATTTTGCATTGTCCAAGGTGATGTCGATTTCTCGGTAGCTCATCATACTTGTAATAGCTTTAGCGCGAATTCCTTTGCTTTCTAACTGATCTACCTGATCTTGCATGAGCGAAATTAAGGGAGAAATAACCAAGCAGATTCCCTCGCGTGCTAAACCTGGAATTTGAAAACAGATGGATTTACCTCCACCTGTTGGCATAAGCGCAACGGTATCTTTCCCATAAATAGCAGCATCAATAATATCTTCCTGTAGTGTTCGAAATGTATCGAAACCCCAGTATTTTTTTAATATTTCTTGACTTTTATTCATGTATCTATTTTAGCATCATTCTTCACTCCGGTCCATGAGGCTCTCGAAGGGCCGTCACTCGTCACTCGTCACTCTTTGCTATTTTGCCGTTCCATTTGCAGGGTTGCAATACAATTGGATCATATATTGTACGGTTTTATCGCCAAGATCTTCCGCTTTTGTGAAATCTCCACAACCTCCTTGTTCGCCACTTTTGAGTTTAGCAACACCGCGTGCAATATAGGCTCTCGCAAAATCAGTTTTAAGCCCAATTGCTTGGTCGTAATTTTTTATCGCTTCGGGATAGGTACCTAGCATAGTGTATACATTTCCAAGTTCAAAAAACACATCCGGAAAAGCTTTATTTATCGAAATAGATTTTACATAATCTTTAATCGCACGTTTGTAATGTCCAATGGCTTGGTTTGCATTTCCGCGATTATAGTATGCTTTTGCGTGTTTCTTATTTAAATGTAGTGTTTGATTGAAATCGCGAATAGCTTCTTGATATTCTCCTAAGATGTTGTGAATTTCACCACGTAAATTATAGGTTTCAGAAGCGTTTGGATTGATGCCCAAGGCATGGTTAAAGTCTGCAATTGCGCCACGATAATCTCCGAGAAAACCTTTTGAAATCCCTCGATTTACATACGCTTCCGTGTAATGTGTGTTGATTTTGAGTGCTTTATTGTATTCAACTATCGCTGCTTTGTAATTTCCTTCTGCTTCTTTAGCGATACCAGATTCCAAAAAAACTTCTGCTTTCTGACAGAATAGTACTGTAGAAATAAAACAAAAAAATACGAAGAATACCTGTTTTTTCATAGAATCTATCCGAATTCTAATGAATATACGGAATTTTCAGCTAAATGTTATAGCTATCTACGCAATATATGTATAGCACATGTGTTTTTGTTGGAATTTCCTTGAAACGAATCGTATTAATAGACAAATCGACTAATTACCGTATTATCTAAAAGTTGGTAAGTTTGGTGGCAATCTGCAGTTAAGCATGCGTGAACAGGAAGTATATACAAGATATCCCCGATTTTATAGTTGTTTATTAGTTCCGTAGAAACAGAAATAATACCGTGTTCTTGCGATAAACTTTTGACATAAATCCCATCAATAGTATTTCCCCAACCGGTTGCTGTTTTTTCCACTACTTTTCCATAGATTGTTCCAAGTTTTGGATCTTGATATGCATCTTTTGCAAAATGTACCCCTCCACCGTACATAATGATTTCGTTTTTTTCTGGGTGTATTGCTACGATTGGACAAGCCATAGCTACCGCAATTTGATCCAAATGATTAGAACCGATTTGTGCTTGGGTTAAATCGTAAAACACAAAATTTCCAGGACGAATTTCATCCACCATGGAAAAATCTTCCACGACACTACACGTTGGGGTATCTCCAACCGAAATAATTAATTCTGGGTATTCTACGTGATATTTTTCTTTTAAAGGAAGAATTTGAGCGATGCTTTCGTTGTGAATACGCTCAATTTCTGTGATAGAATTAGATTTGTAGCTATGTCCGGCATGTCCTATAAAACCAAGGAATTTTAGTTTGTCATTGGATGAAGTTTCGTGTAGAATTTCATCTATCAGTTGGAAATTGTTTGGTAAAATTCCAGTACGATGGTAACCGATGTCAATTTTTATAAAAAATCCTAATGTATGTTCTACATGTTTGTTTAGGAAATCGATGGTTTCACGGTTTTCTACTAAAAGATTTAGTTGAATACAGGAAGCTAAAAAATTAATTGTGTTGATTTCTAGAATATTGACAGGGAAAGCCACCGTAATATCGTCCCATTCTTTGGAGAAATATTTCGCCATTTCTAGAGATGAAACTGTAATTTTTTCAATACCAGCTTCTTTCAACCATTTACCTACACTTAGTGATTGATGTGTTTTAACATGAGCGCGCAACGTGACATCGTTTCTTTTTGCTTTCTCAACCATTTTTTGAATGTTTTCGCGACATTTTTTTTCATCGACAAGTAGGGTAGGCTTTGTTATCATGTTTTATTGTTTATCAGATCAATACTATGTTTTGTAGTTTTTTTTTAATTACAAGTATGTGAAAGTAGTAATTTTTATTTTTAGGATGAGGTTTGAATAGGGTGAAAAAAGAAGAACTGTAAAAAAAACAGTTTTCCGTTTTAGTACCCTTAAAGATCGAAAAATCTAATTTTTACAAGGGGTTAAATAGGTTAATTGCTTATGGGTTTTGAAGTGAAAATCATTGTATGAGGTTTAATTAGAACTTTATTTTATTACCTTTAAATAATACATCAAATTTGGAATAGATTATGAATAAATATGCCATTGCAATTCACGGCGGTGCCGGTACTATCTTAAAAAGCACCATGACTCCAGAGAAAGAAAAAGCCTATTTGGATGGTTTGAAAAATGCAATAGAAGCTGGTGAAACAATTCTGAAAAATGGAGGTTCTTCTTTAGATGCTGTTGAAAAAGCTATTCGTTCTTTAGAGGATAATCCATTATTTAATGCAGGTAAAGGTGCTGTTTTTTCGAACGCTGAAAAAAATGAGATGGATGCTAGTATCATGAATGGAGCCGATTTGACTGCTGGTGCTGTAGCTGGAATTTCAAATGTCAAAAATCCAATTTCTTTAGCAAAAGGGATTATGCAAAAATCGGAACACGTCTTTTTAGCCGGAAATGGTGCTATTGAATTTGCGCATTCAATTGGTGCTGAATTTGAAGAAGATGCTTATTTTTTCGAACAAATGCGTTTTGACCAATTACAACAGGCAAAACAAAGTGACGGTGTTTTTCTAGACCATACGACTGATAAATTTGAAAATGGTGAAAAGAAATTCGGTACGGTAGGAGCAGTAGCTCTTGATATTCATGGAAATTTAGCTGCTGGAACGAGCACAGGTGGAATGACAAATAAGAAATTTGGAAGAGTTGGTGATAGTCCAATAATAGGCGCTGGAACGTATGCTAATAATGAAACGTGTGCTATCAGTTGTACTGGTCATGGTGAATTTTTTATTCGATCTGTTGTTGCGCATGA
>CANHRS010000009.1 GCA_947463445.1 Flavobacteriia bacterium
CATGGAGATACTATTACTATACTGGTGATTTAGAAAAGATTAGTAATTATAAGAATGGTTTATTAGATGGAGCTTATAGTTACTATTACGACACGAAAGTTTTAAATGTTTCTGGAAATTACGTAGCTGGTAAAAAAGAAGGTAAATGGTTTTGGTACACCAACAAAGGAGGCAAAGACATGGAAGGTACTTTTGTGAACAATAAGCAAGATGGTGATTGGATTTACTACTACCCTACTGGTGAAGTTTCCTATAAAGCATTTTACAAACAAGACAAACGAGAGGGAAAATGGGAATATTACTATGAAAACAAAAAGTTATTTAAACTAGGTACATACGCTAATGACTTAAAAGATGGTTTGTGGGAGACTTGGTATGAAGATGGAACACTTTTGATGACAGGGAAATATATAAAAGGGAAAGAACAAGGAATTTGGAAGAATTTTTGGCCTAACGCAACACTTAAAAATCAATCTACTTTTAAAAATGGATTTTTGCATGGTCAATGGTATTCGTATGCAATGGATGGTACAACAACATTGACAGGATTCTACAAAGAAGGTTACAAAACTGCTAAGTGGACGAAATACTATGATAACGGAAAAGTTGAAGACATCAACACTTACAAAATCATAGAAAAAGCAGCGCCAATTGACTATGGTTTTGCCAAAGGAAGAAAAGTGAAAGAAAGTGTTCTCCATGGTTATCATGCATCCTATTCTATGAAGGATTTTGCATTAACAGAAGAAGGTCATTATATTGATAATGAAAAAGATGGTAAATGGATAGATTACTTGCCAGGGGGTGTATTACCTGTAGTAATTACCAATTATAAAGAAGGTAAATTGGAAGGATTAATGATTCAATACGGTAGAAGAGGTGAAAAAATCTCCGAATCCGAATATAAAAATGGGGTTAAAGAAGGTAAATTTCGAATGTTCGATGCAAACGGAAAAATTATCCTAGAAAAGACATATACAAAAGGTCAAGAAGTTCGTCGTTAATGAAAGTAGTATTTATAGATTCGGTTCATCCAATCTTGGAAGAACGCTTAACCAGCAGAGGTTTTCTATGTGTAGATGCTACTAATTCGGACTTGGAAACATGTCATTACTTGATACAAGATGCTATTGGCATAGTCATTCGTTCACGTTTTCCAATGCACGAATCATTTTTGAAACATGCACCTAATTTACAATTCATTGCACGTTCAGGTGCTGGTATGGAAAATATTGACGAATCGTATTGTCTGAAACGAACTATTCAATTATTCAATGCTCCAGAAGGAAATCGGAATGCAGTTGGAGAACATGCCTTAGGAATGTTATTGGCTTTACTCAATAAATTTATACCTGGAGACAAACAAGTTCGACAAGGAATTTGGGATCGCGAAGGAAATCGCGGGGAAGAATTAGATGGCAAAACCGTCGGAATAATTGGATTTGGAAATAATGGTCGTGCGTTTGCTAAAAAACTACGTGGATTTGAGTGTCAAGTACTTGTTTACGATAAGTATGTAACTAATCTAGAGGATAACTTTATAACCCAAGTTTCTTTAGAACAACTCTACCAGGAAGCAGATGTTATTAGTTTTCATATTCCTCAGAACCAAGAAACCTTGTATTGGGCCAATGAAGACTTTTTTAAATCACTTGCTAAACCAATCTATTTATTAAACCTTTCAAGAGGAAAAATTGTGGACACGCAAGCGCTTTTAAATGCAATTTCAAGAGGTCAGCTGAAAGGTGCAGGATTGGATGTGCTTGAGTTTGAAAAAGCTAGCTTTGAAAAGTTTGCAGACAGTGAACGTCTATCTGTTTTTAATGAATTGATTGCAACCGATAAAGTCATCCTTACCCCGCATGTTGGAGGTTGGACGACAGAAAGTTACTTTAAATTAAGTGATGTTTTGGCGGATAAAATTCTAGCGTTTTATCGTTGAGGATTACACATAAATCACATCCAACGCTTGGCAAAACTTCACCGCAACTTCCGCTAAAATCTCGGGAGTATGTGCTTGTGATACAAATCCTACTTCATAACCACTTGGACCTAAATACACTCCCACTTCCAATAAAGCATGGTGTAAATGTTTAAAGCCAGTCATATCTGGGTCTATGTCATCTGCACGACGAATGGTTTTATTACCTGCAAAAGACAACCAAAAGATAGATCCAATTGTATGAATTTCAAAAGCATAATTATTCGCCTTCGCGTGTGCATTGATCGGTGCAATAAAATCAACCGTACGTTTTTCTAATTCCTCGTAAAAACCAGGTTTGGCACACTCCGTTAACTGTGCAATTCCGGCAGCCATTGCCACTGGATTTCCAGATAAAGTTCCTGCTTGATAGACATCCCCATCTGGAGAAACTCGCGCCATAATTTCTTTGCTTGCACCATAAGCGCCAACAGGCAAACCGCCACCGATAATTTTACCATAGGTAACAAGGTCCGGTTTAATGCCATAATATTCTGCAGCACCAGAAAAAGCAACTCGGAATCCAGAGATTACCTCATCAAAGAATAATAATATTCCGTTCTTTGTACAAATTTCACGTAATGCAACTAAGAAGGTTTTTTCTTGTAATAATAAACCGTTGTTTGCAGGTATTGGTTCGATAATCGCACACGCAATTTCGTTTTTATAATTCGCAACACAGGTTTTTAAGGCTTCGATATCGTTCAATGGAAGTACAATCGTTTCTTGCGCAAAACTTTCTGGAACTCCTGCACTTGAAGAAGCACCGAAAGTTACTAGTCCACTACCCGCTTTTACCAACATAGCATCTACGTGTCCGTGGTAACATCCTTCAAATTTGATTACTTTATCTTTTCCTGTATATCCGCGCGCCAAACGTAATGCTGACATCACTGCTTCTGTACCAGAACTAACAAATCGCATTTTATCAATGAATGGATTTCGGGATAAGATTAATTCAGCTAACTCATTTTCCAAACGCGTTGGTGCGCCAAAACTGGATCCATTTTGCATCGTTGCAACTACTTTTTCATAAACCGCAGGATGATTATGCCCTAAAATCAGTGGACCCCAGCTACAGCAGAAATCGATAAATTCATTATCGTCTTCATCCCATATGCGACAACCATCTCCTTTTTTGATAAACAACGGCGATCCATCCACCGATTTAAAAGCACGTACAGGGGAATTTACACCACCAGGAAAATAATTTTTTGCAGTAGCAAATAAGGCTTCGGAAGTTGTTGTTTTCATAGGATAAATGATTTGAAATTGTGGGTGTAAATTTAGTGTTTTATGAAGTTAATTGTATCTTTGAGACCGATTAATTAAGATTAATCCTTTTAATTGTTTTACAACTATTATTTTCAATATGGAAAATACCCTTTCATACGCGCAACAACAAGACGCAAACGATTCATTACGAACGTACAGAGATTGTTTCTTTTTACCAACATTTCACGAAAATCAAGTTCGTTATTTCACAGGAAATTCCTTGGGATTACAACCTAAAACAGTTGGTTCTTATATCCAACAAGAGCTAGACGATTGGGCAAAATGGGGAGTGGAAGGACATTTTCATGGAAAAAGACCTTGGTTTAGTTACCACGAGAATTTAACCGAAAAAATAGCGAAAGTAGTTGGTGCTTTACCAGGCGAAGTCGTTGTAACACATTCATTGACAACAAATTTACACTTGTTGATGGTGTCTTTTTTCGCGCCACAAGGTAAACGTAAAAAAATCATTTGTGAGGCAAAAGCATTCCCAAGTGACCAATACGCCTTGGAATCCCAAATTAAGTTCCATGGCTTGGATTTAGCTACGGACTTGATCGAAATTGCACCAAGAGAAGGAGAACATTTAATCCACGAAGAAGATATACTAGCAAAAATTGCAGAAGTTGGGGATGAATTAGCATTGGTAATGATTGGTGGGGTAAACTACTATTCTGGTCAATTGTTTGACATGCAAAAAATCACGGAAGCAGCTCACGCAGTTGGTGCGATTGCAGGTTTTGACTTAGCACACGCAGCTGGAAATATTCACTTGAAACTACACGATTGGGGGGTTGACTTCGCAGCTTGGTGTTCGTATAAATATTTGAATTCATCACCAGGAGGTGTTTCTGGAATGTATGTACACGAAAGACACGCTAACAGACCTGAATTACCACGTTTTGCAGGATGGTGGGGTCACGATAAATCGGTGCGTTTCTTAATGGAACCAGGTTTTCAACCAATGTCAGGAGCGGAAGGATGGCAATTAAGTAATGCGCCAGTATTAGGAATGGCTGCCCACTTAGCATCTTTGGATATTTTTGATGAGGTAGGAATGGAAAAATTGTGTGCAAAACGCGATGAGTTGACAGCCTATTTAGAATTTATCATCGATGACATTTCTAACAAGCACAAAGAGTTGTGTACGTTTGAAATCATCACACCGCGAAATAAAGCGCAAAGAGGTGCTCAATTATCGATGTTGGTGCACGGAAAAGGAAAAGCAATTTTCGATAAATTAAGCGAAGCAGGAGTTGTTGCCGATTGGAGAGAACCTAATGTAATTCGTTTAGCACCAGTACCTTTATATAATTCTTTCGAAGATGTGTATTATTTCGGTAAACATTTAGCGGATGCAATTGTGGAATTAGCGTAAAAATAAACCATAAGATGTTACATGTAACATCTATACAATATCGTTTAATATGAAAAAAATAGCAGTAGTAGGAGCAGGTTTAGCAGGAAGTTTACAAGCCATATTAATGGCGAAAAAAGGATATGAAGTATCTGTTTTTGAACGACGAACAGATTTACGTAAGGCAAAATTAATTGCAGGTAGATCGATCAATTTAGCATTGTCGCATAGAGGTTGGAAAGCTCTAGAATTGGCAGGTATTGCAGACGATATTCGCGAAATAGCAATCCCAATGTACAAACGTTGTATGCATGCACTAGATGGTACTTTGACCTACCAACCTTACGGAAAAGAAGACGAAGCAATCTATTCGGTATCACGTGGCGGGTTGAACCAAAAATTAATGAATTTGGCAGACCAATATCCTTCCATTTCTTACTATTTCAATCGAAAATGTAACGATATCGATTTAGCTACAAACACCTTGACCTTTGATAATTCTGAGACAGGGGAACGCGAAAAACATCAAGTAGATAAGGTATTTGCTACAGACGGTGCATTTTCAGCAGTACGTATGCGCATGCAAAAAAGTACAATGTTCGATTATTCACAAAAATATTTGGACCACGGATACAAAGAATTAGTAATTCCTGCAAATGAAGACGGAACCCATAAATTAGACAAAAATTGTCTACATATCTGGCCTCGAGGAGAATTTATGATGATTGCATTGGCTAATTTGGATGGAAGTTTTACCTGTACTTTATTCTTCCCAATGAAAGGAGAAGTTTCTTTTGAAAGTTTAGAAACAAGAGAACAAGTTTCTGCTTTCTTTGATAAAACCTTCCCGGATGCTGTAGCAATGATGCCAACTTTGTTAGATGACTACTTTAGTAATCAAACTTCCACATTAATAATGGTACGATGCACACCTTGGAACTACAAAGAAGATGTGGTGTTAATTGGAGACGCTGCACATGCAATCGTTCCTTTTTATGGACAAGGAATGAACTGTGCGTTTGAAGATTGTACCGTTTTCCACGAAATGCATGAGGAAGCAAACGGAAATTGGGATGGATTGTTAGGACGTTTCTCCGAAAGAAGAGTTCCAGAAGGAAATGCAATTTTAGATTTAGCCTTACAAAATTATGTAGAAATGCGTGATTTAACCGCGGATCCTAACTTCTTATTACAAAAGAAAATAGAAGCGAAATTCAGTAAATTATACCCAGAAAAATGGATTCCATTATATTCGCAAGTTACATTTAGTCATATTCCTTATAGTCAAGCGATTAGAAACGGGAAAGCACAAGATGTAATCATGGGTGAAATCTTGAAAATGGATAACATCCACGAAAATTGGGATGCGCCAGAAGTAATGGAAAAATTATTGACGTTAGTAAATTAATACCACATGAAGTCTTTTCTACTCATTCTTGTTTCCTTACTATGTTTTGGTTCGGTAATAGCGCAAAAAAAAAGTAGAAAAGACTTCTTTGGTGGACCAAAAGATTATCGAAATCTGAGTAATAAGGGCTTAACATTTTCCTTTGGAACTACCTATACCTTTACAGATACAAGTAGTCTATATATCGATACACGAACAGACTACAAATTTCAACCAAAAGGAAAATATGGTTTATTTGCTGAGGTTGGCACTGTTGCTTTTAACCTGAAAAAACCAAAATTCAAATGGGGAAATTTAATCAAATACACCGATTGGGGGATTGGATTTAATCTATACGGCGGTACCGAAAATACAATAGTCTATAATTCAGCTACGAAAACAGAAGCACAAATTTCCTATGGTTCATTTAATTTGGGGAATGTTACAGCGCGACTTACCTTTCACCATACCTTTTATATTCCGAAAACTACCATTATGATTGATAATGGATTAGGCATTAACTTAGATTATCGAGTTTTTCAAAAATCTACATTTGATAAAACTGACAAAAAATTAGAAGCATTAAAAATAAATACACAAGCTTTTTCAGGGAACTTTTTCGCACAAATACATTATAATTTAGGTGTCGGTTTGAAATTAAAACGTGGTAGTTATGTCATACCGACCATGCAACTTCCCATTTTGGGTATGTATGCATGGAATAAAGGCAGTGCGCGTACCAATTGGTTTTCAAGTGACTATTTACCCGTAATTTTCAAATTAAAATTCATTTATTTGTTTGAAAAGAGGTCTCAAGGAGGTTGTGAAAATTTCGGTTCTGAAGAAGATAGAAAGCGTAATGAAGAGTATATGCAAAATAAGTAATTCATTATTTCTATGTTGAAATACTTCTTTCTTATCCTTTATTTCTCATTCTCTTTTAGCAAGATTCATGGACAAGAAAAAGATTCACTTACGATAGAGAATAGTAAGGAGTTAGAAAAAGCAATTGTAAAAATCAAGAATTCAGGAATTTTAGATGCAGAGATTGGAGGTATGACTCTGACAAAAAAAGAAATTGAAAAATTACCTTTTTTCTTAGGCGAAAGAGATCCAATAAAGGCAATGCAATTATTACCCGGTATTCAGTCCTCTGGAGATGGAAATGGCATCTATGTTCGAGGTGGTGGAATGGACCAAAATCTGATTACATTAGATGATATCCCATTGTACAATGTTTCCCATTTATTTGGTTTTTTCTCTGTTTTTAATGCAAATACGATCCAAAAGCTCGAAATTCACAAAGGTGCAATGCCTGCTAATTTTGGTGGTCGGATATCCTCTGTTGTTGCGATTACCACAGAAAATGGAAATTTAAATCGTTGGAAGATAGATGGAAATATTGGAATTTTAGCAGCAACATTAACCGTTCAAGGTCCGATTAAAAAAGATACGAGTTCGCTTCTTTTTTCGATGCGAAGAACGTATGTGGATTTACTAAAAAATGTATTTGACCGTAGGACATCCAATTTTGAGTCGGATTATTATTTTTATGACTTGAATTTCAAATACTTTCACCGTATAAACAGCAAAAACAAATTGTATTTGACAGGTTTTATGGGAGCAGATTATTTTTTATATAACGATAGGAAAGAAAAAACTTTTTCGAATGAAATCGATTGGGGAACAAAATTACTTTCCGCTAAATTAGTACATACATTTAATGAAAAATCAAGTTTACAACTGACAGTTGGCGTAACGGATTATCAAATGAATTTTGGAGCATCTATTTATAGTTATTCATTTAATTTATTTTCCACTACAAAAGATTACGTATCTAAACTAGAGTATTTGTTGCAGGCCTCCAAAAGATCGACTTGGCGCATTGGAATAGATAACACCTTACATAACATTAGCCCAAATAACTTTCAAGCAAACGGTGGAAATGCAAAATTCAACTACTCCGATGTGAAAAAATTAAACGCAAACGAAGGAGCAATCTATATCAGCAATGAATACAAGATTACACCAAAATTGGATGTTTCAGTAGGATGTAGAATAAGTACATTTACACAATTCGGACCATTTACGCGCTATGATTATTCAAAAGGGTATGGCTTAAAAGATTCGATAATTTATCCAGCAAATGCGGTTATAAGTAATTACGTTTCACCCGAACCTCGGTTTTCAGTGTGCTATACTGTTTCTCCTCTAGCGTCCTATAAAGCAGGTTTTTCAAAAAATTATCAATATGTCCATTTAGCACCTGTATCATCGATATCACTACCTACAGATGTTTGGATACCAAGTAGCTCCATAGTAAAACCACAAATCGGAAGACAGTATTCCGTTGGATATTTTAGAAATTTTCCGAAACAAAATATAGAAACCTCTGTGGAAACCTACTACAAAAAAATGGATAATCTTATAGAATATCGAGAAGGGGTCTTAAGTTTAATTAAACTACAATCCAACTATGATGACAACTTCTTTTTTGGTTCAGGACAATCCTATGGCATTGAATTTTTCGCAAAAAAAACAAGTGGTAAAGTTACCGGATGGTTTGGTTATACTTTATCCAAATCGACGCGAAATTTTAAAGACATAGAGCATGGAGCAACATTTTATGCCAAAAATGATCGTAGGCATGACATTGCGTTTGTGTTAAATTACGAAATGTCACCACGTATAAGTTTTTCATGCATTTTTACCTACAAAACAGGTAATGCGATGACCATCCCTTTATCGCGCTATTTTTTACAAGGAAACATTGTAAACACCTACTCGCCTAAAAATTCCTATCGAATTCCAGCATATCACCGTGCAGATGTTTCAATGACCTACCTTCTTAAAAAGTCAGAGACTAAAGAATCTTCGTTAAATTTCTCCGTTTATAATGTGTATGGACGTCAAAACCCTTTTTATATGTATTTTGAAACTACAGGAGATTTAACAAAATTTTCCATTGAAACCAAGGTAAAACAAGTGTCTTTATTTACCATTCTTCCTTCCATTTCGTATAAATTTACTTTCTAATGGTAATTAATCGGCGTACATCCACTCTACCACTCCTACTAGGCTTTACATTTATTGTAATGCTATTTCTATCGTGTACCAAAGAAATTCAAATTGAATACCCAAAAACAGAAAAACAATTAGTGGTGGAAGGGTATATAGAACAAGGTAAATACCCCATTGTTTTTCTCACGAAATCGAGTCCCTATTTTGAAAAAATAGATAGTGCAAACATTGCAGAATTAATTGCGAGTTTTGCAAAAGTTACTGTAAGTTGCGATGGAATTGAAGATGTACTAACCTTACGGTATAATGCTAATTATTTTCCTTCTTACTATTACGAAGGTACTTCATTTACGGGCGAAATTGGTAAATCATACACCCTAAAAATTGAGTTATCTGGTAAGACATATACTTCTACTACAAAAATTGTTGAACCAGTATCTATTGATTCTTACAGTATAATTAAACTAAAAAACAATAATGTTCAAAAATTTATTGATGTACATTTTACAGATCCATCGTTGCAACCAAATTTTTACCGTGTATATGTTAAACGAATAGGAAAAGACTCGACTTTTTATCCATCCTATTTATCCACGTTTAGTGACTTTGGCTTTGATGGTAAACCATTTACCTACGAAGTAGTTCCATCCTATTCTCCCATAATTAGTACTGACAAAGACAGTTATTTTATAGATGGAGATTCCGTGATTTTAAAATTTTGCACCATGGAAGAAAAGCAATATAATTATTGGAAAAAAATTGAAGGACAAATAGCATTAGCCAGTAACCCATTTGGAATTTCAAGTAGTGATCCTCCATCTACAATTACAGGAGGTGCATTGGGTATTTGGGCAGGATTGAGTTCAAAATATTATTCTATAAAAATCAAATAATCGATTAAACCTTTGATTATTTTGATAGTCCTATGTAAAAAACACGATTAAATGGCTGACTATAGTGACAAAGAATTGCTGGAATTATTCCGTTCGGAACAAGCTTCCTACGCATTCAATTTGTTAGTCAGAAAATACCAAAAGAAAATTTACGCGCATGTTCGTAGAATCGTCATAGACCATGATGATGCTAATGATGTCGTACAAAACATTTTCATCAAAGTTTGGAAAGGGTTGGTAAAATTTAATGAACATTCTGAGCTTTATACATGGATATATCGAATTTCCGTGAATGAATCCCTCACATTTTTAAAGAAAAAAAGAACAAAATTTTTTATACCAATACACAATATTGAAAAGGAAATGTCGGACAAAATCGATGCTGGTGAACATTTTTTAGGAGATGAAATTGAAAGAAAATTACAAAAAGCCTTACTAACCTTACCCGAAAAACAACGCATTGTATTTAACTTACGATACTATGATGAAATGCCTTATGAACAAATGTCGCAAGTACTAGGGACTTCCGTAGGAGCATTAAAAGCATCGTACCATATTGCAGCAAAAAAAATAGAAGAAAATTTACTTGGACATTAAACCTTTCGAAAGGAAATGTGTCCAACTAATAAGAGAACATGGAAGAATTAAAAGACATAGCGCCCCATTTAAGTCAACTCCCTAAAAAGGATGCTTTTACAGCTCCGGAAGGGTATTTTGAAGACTTGCCATCCAGCATACAGGATTGTGTGATTGCGCAAACGAAAACAAGGTCACGCAACTTTTCACCTGTTTGGGTTTTTAGCACTTTAGGAGTTGCATCTGTGCTTTGTGTATTGTTCTTTATAGGTAAATCACCCGAGGTGCATACTTCTATCTCCGAGCAAGAAGCGACTACCTACATAAACGAAAATTTGGAACAAGAATTTGATGAAACCTTATTAGCTGATGAACTAATAACTTCGGACAATAAAACACTTTCTTCGGAAGAAAACCTAGAAGAATATATCTTAAATCAAGATATTGATGAACAATTATTACGTGAAGAAATATAACTTTATCCTATGAAAAATTTAATTATCTTATTATTTGTGGTTTTAACTAGTTTTTCATTTTCGCAAAATGAATCGAAAAATGACAAAGTGGAAGCAATGAAAATTGCCTTTTTAACGAATAAGTTAAACTTAACAGCAAAAGAAGCGCAATTATTTTGGCCGTTATATAATGAATACAGCCAAAAAATGGATGTATTACGCAGAGCTAAAAAATCAGAATACGACGAAATCAAAAGTAAAAATAGTACTCCAACGGACAAGGAAATCGAATCGTATATGGAAGAAGTATTCTTAACCAAACAGAAAGAATTAGACTTACAAAAAGAATATTATAATAAATATGTTAAGATTCTTCCGGTAAAAAAAGTAGCGCAACTATATCGAGCTGAAAATCAATTTAAAAAAGAGTTATTACGCATCATTAAAGATAAAAAATAAGTCTTTTGAATTCGTTAATAGCACAACTTACTGACACCTTTAGTCAGCATGCTAATCCTTCCAAAGCGGAGGAAATGGAATGCTACATGAAAAAATTATTTCCATTTTTTGGAATTCAAGCACCAATTCGTAGAAAACTTCATAAATCGTGGTTAACACATGCATCCGAATTTGCACATACAACTGAGCATCGTTGGGAACTCGTGCGAGAATTGTGGGTACAAAACGAACGAGAATACCAACATACCTGTATCGATTGGATAGGAAGCTGGAAGAAAAAGGAATGTGTTGTTGAAGATGCCTCTCATCTAACCTGGATTTTGACAAACAAATCGTGGTGGGATTCCGTTGATATCATTGCTTCTCATTTTATAGGGAATTACTGCAAACACTTTCCCAAAGAAGGAAATCAACTTATTCAATCCTATCGCGCATCCTCTAATATCTGGTTAAACCGAACTGCCATTTTATTTCAATTGAAATATAAAAAAGAAACAGATTTAAATTTATTGGAAGAAATCTGCTCACAATTTAAACCAAACAAAGAATTTTTTATTCAAAAAGCGATTGGTTGGAGTTTGCGTGAAGCTGGTAAAACATTTCCAATAGAAGTTAAAGCGATGGTGGAAAGTTTGAAATTAAGTGGTTTGGCACGCAGAGAAGCATTACGAAGATTAGGGTAAAATTTACACCCTAAATCATACCCTAAAACTCGATTAAAAATTTAACTTTGCACCATAATTTACTAACGTAAACCTATGAGTGATCCTATCAAACACGAGTGTGGTATCGCACTTATCCGATTAAAAAAGCCTCTTGAATTCTATTTAGAAAAATACGGAACGCCTTTTTACGCATTAAGTAAACTGCATTTGTTGATGGAAAAACAAAGCAACCGTGGTCAAGATGGTGCGGGAGTTGCGAATATCAAGTTTGATATGAAACCTGGACAACGTTACATTTCTCGTCAGCGTTCTGTTCACAGCAAACCAACCCAAGACATCTTTGATTACATCAATGGGCGCTTTAAAGCAATCGAAGAACAAGACCCTTCCAAATTAAAAGATGTACAGTATTTGAAAGAAAATGCTGGATTTACAGGAGAATTGTTCTTAGGTCACTTGCGTTATGGAACGTTTGGAAGAAACAGCATCGAAAGCTGTCACCCATTCTTACGTCAAAACAACTGGATTACACGTAACTTGGTGGTTGCGGGTAACTTCAACCTTACCAATGTTGATGAATTATTTGACGTATTGGTAGAAATTGGTCAACACCCAAAAGAAAAATCGGATACCGTTACTGTACTAGAAAAAATTGGGCATTACTTGGATGAAGAAAACGATGAGATCTATCGTGATTTAGAATCTAAAGGATATGCTAAAAAAGATATATACGACACCATTGCTAAAAACCTAAACGTCGAACGTATTTTGAAGCGTGCCTCTAGTGATTGGGATGGTGGATATGCGATGGCCGGTTTATTTGGTCATGGAGATGCGTTTGTATTACGTGATCCGGCAGGAATTCGTCCAGCATATTGGTTCGAAAACGACGAAGTATGTGTTGTAGCTTCCGAAAGACCTGTTATTCAAACAGCATTCAACTTACAACAAGAAGATATTAAAGAATTAACACCTGGACATGCCTTAATCATCAAGAAAGAAGGAACTATTTCAGAAGTTAAAATCAACGAACCAACAGTCAACAAAAGTTGTTCGTTTGAACGTATTTACTTCTCTCGTGGAAACGATGTGGAGATCTACGAAGAACGTAAACGATTAGGAGATTTAGTTGTTCCACAAGTATTAAAAACAATCGATTACGATTTAGATAACTCTGTATTCTCTTTCATTCCAAATACGGCTGAAACTTCCTTTTATGGAATGATCAAAGGCTTGGAAGATCATTTGAATGATGTAAAATACAAAGCGTTAGCAGCTATTCAAGGAAAACCAAGCGAAGAACAGTTAAAAGAAATTTTATTCAAACGTGCACGTATTGAGAAGATTGCGATCAAAGATGCGAAATTAAGAACCTTCATTACGCAAGATGATCAACGCGATGAAATGGTTTCTAGTGTTTACGACATCACCTATGGTTCTGTTCACCGCGGTAAAGACAACTTGGTAATTATAGATGACAGTATTGTTCGTGGTACAACTTTAAAACAAAGTATCCTACGTATTTTAGACCGTTTAGGTCCTAAGAAAATTGTTGTTGTATCTTCTGCTCCGCAAATTCGTTTCCCAGATTGTTATGGTATCGATATGGCGATAATGGGTGATTTTATCGCATTTGAAGCGGCAATACAATTATTGAAAGACACAAAACAAGACCATATCATTCAAGACGTTTACAAAAAATGTCAAGAGCAAACTAATCTTCCGAAAGAGCAAATTAAAAATTACGTAAAAGAAATTTACGCGCCTTTTACCGACGAACAAGTTTCTGCTAAAATTGCCGAATTGTTGACTCCAGAAAACATCCAAGCAGAAGTGGAAATCGTATATCAAACGGTGGAGAATCTACATAAAGCATGTCCTAAAAATCTTGGAGACTGGTACTTTACAGGCGATTATCCAACGCCAGGTGGTAATAAGGTGGTAAACAAAGCGTTTATGAACTACGTGGAAGGAAAGAACGTTAGGGCGTATTAAGAAACGAGTGACGTGAGACGAGCGAAGTTAGAATAATTTAAAAATGAAAAAACAAACCGCTGTCATCTTTTATGTTCTCGCTGCGTATGTAGCGTTACAGTTTGCATGGTGGGGGTATCATTTAATTCAACTAACAAAAGAACTAGGGAAAACGGACGCAATAATTACAAAAAAAGTAATTATGATTACCGGAGAAGGGTTGGTGTTTTTCATGATCCTTTTTGTTGGTTTGTGGAGAATTCGAAGCGCGATCAAGCGCGATCAACAACTCAATGAACGTCAAAGTAATTTCTTATTATCCGTTACCCACGAGCTCAAAACACCCTTGGCTTCTACGAAGTTATATTTACAAACTTTGATGAAACGTGATTTTGAACTAGAAAAACGGAATGCATTATTGCAAAAAGCACTACTCGAAAATCAACGCTTAGAAGAAATGGTTGAAGCAATATTAACTGCCTCCCGCTTGGAAAATCAGACAATTGTAGCACATAAAGAATGGATTAACCTAAATGAACTTTTTACTGATCTTGCGAAACAATACAATACTCGTTTAGATAAAGAATGGATTGTATTAGATATTCACGAAAAAGTTTCCATAGAGACCGATGCATTTATGCTAAAGACCATTGTTACTAACTTGATCGAAAATGCATACAAATACGCTGGAACGCAGGAAAAATTGGTCTTATTTTTATACCGCGACAAACAAAATAGTAAATTTGGCACAAAAGATACTGGACCTGGTGTAGCGCTAGAAAATCAAGCAGATATCTTTCATAAATTTGTACGACTTGAAAACGAAGAAACGCGATCGCAAAAAGGTACAGGGCTAGGGCTTTTTATCGCTTCCGAGTATGCAAAGATTATTGGTGGTAAAATTGAATACAAACAGAATAACCCAAAGGGTGCAATTTTTGAAATAACGTTATGACAAAAAACATTGGATTGATAATTTTAGATGGTTGGGGTATTGGGGATAAATCTAAATCCGACGCAATATACAATGCAAATACTCCGGTAATGGATGGTTTATTAGCAAACTATCCATCTGCTACTTTGTTAACGTGTGGGGAAGATGTTGGTCTCCCAGATGGACAGATGGGTAATTCGGAAGTTGGACATTTAAATATCGGAGCTGGACGCATTGTTTACCAAGAATTAACCCGAATCAATAAATCCATTCGCGACAAAGAATTTTTTCAATTAGATGCTTTAGTTGACGCTTTTAAAACTGCAAAAGCAAACAATGTACCTGTACATTTAATCGGATTGGTTTCCAAAGGTGGTGTGCATAGTTCGCAAGAACATATTTATGCATTATGCGACATGGCAAAACAACAAGGTGTTGACAATGTATTCATCCATGCTTTTACAGACGGTAGAGATTGTGATCCTAAAAGCGGTTTACATTTTATCCAAGAATTAGAACAAGAACTTACAAAAACAACTGGTAAAATTGCTTCTGTTGTTGGACGTTATTTTGCTATGGATAGAGATAACCGTTGGGAACGTGTTAAAAAAGCATATGATCTACTGGTTTTAGGGAAAGGAACAGCCGTAAATTCTGCCGAAGAAGCGATTAAAAATTCTTACGAAAACAATGTAACGGACGAATTCATCGAACCAGCATATATATCTGCAAATGGTCAACCAATTGCAACAATTAAAGATGGAGATGTTGTTATTTCGTTTAATTTCAGAACAGACAGACCACGTGAAATCGTTACTGCCTTAACCCAAAAAGATTTCCCGGAATTTGAAATGAAGAAATCAAAACTTCATTTATATACGATGACGAATTACGATGCAACCTTTGAAAATGTGCGCGTAATTTATGAAAAAGATAATTTAGTAAATACACTAGGAGAAGTACTTACAAAAGTAGATCGTACGCAAGTACGTATTGCGGAAACTGAAAAATACCCGCATGTAACCTTCTTTTTTAGTGGTGGACGTGAGCAAGTTTTCCCAAATGAAACACGTATTTTAGTGAATTCACCAAAAGTTGCAACCTATGATTTACAACCTGAAATGAGTGCACCCGAAATAAAGGATAAAATCATTACGAGTATGCAAAATGAGCAACCAAACTTCTTTTGTTTGAACTTTGCTAATCCAGACATGGTAGGTCATACAGGTGTTTATAACGCAATTCAAAAAGCGGTTGAAACAGTAGATACTTGTTTGGGAGAAGTAATAACTGCAGGGAAAGCACTTGGCTATGAATTTTTAGTCATTGCGGACCATGGGAATGCAGATTTTGCTCTAAATGCAGATGGTTCACCAAATACCGCACATTCGTTAAATCCTGTTCCGGTTGTTTTGGTTACCAACGATGAGATCCAACTAGAAAATGGTATTTTGGCAGATGTAGCACCAACCATTTTGGGTCGCTTAGGGATTGCAACGCCGCTAGAAATGACAGGAAGAAATTTAGCTAAATGACTGATAAACTAGTATATGCTGTTACACTATAAAGAAATTGGCGAAGGTAAACCTTTAGTAATTTTACATGGACTTTTTGGTACCTCCGATAATTGGCAAACACATGCAAAAAAATTAGGAGAATATTATCGCGTAATCTTGGTAGATCAACGAAACCATGGACATTCACCTTGGTCAGAAGATTTCACATACGAACATTTAGCAGACGATTTAGAACGTTTAATCCTACACCTTGGAATAGATCAATTCACACTTATCGGACATTCGATGGGAGGTAAGACAGCTATGTATTATTCCCAAAAATATCCTAACCGTTTAGAAAAAATGGTGGTGGTAGATATTGGTATTAAGCGTTATCCAATGCACCACAACGAAATCATTAAAGGCATTAAATCTATTGATTTATCCACTATTGAATCTCGATCAGCGGCAGAACAAGCGATGTTACCATTTGTAGATTCGTATGGTGTACGTCAATTTCTTCTTAAAAATTTATATTGGGTGGAAAAAGGGAAATTGGCATGGCGTATGAATGTGGATGTGCTCGAACGCGAAATGGAAGAAATCTTAGCGCCTATACCTACCATCGAAGTTTGGACACCTACCCTATTTTTGCGTGGAGCAATGTCGAATTATATTTTGGATGAAGATTGGGATGCTATTGAAGAAATATTTCTAGATGCAACACTTGAAACAATAGAGAATGCTGGTCATTGGGTACATTCCGAACAACCAGAAGAATTTATTGAAAAGGTATTAGGGTTTATAATTCGATAAAATTAATTCCCGTAGGTCATTAAATAAGACTTTAAGAACTCGTTAATTTCACCATCCATAATAGCCTCAACATTTCCAGATTCATACCCAGTACGTACGTCTTTGACTAATTTATACGGATGCATCACGTAGTTACGAATTTGAGAACCCCATTCTATTTTCTTTTTATTTGCCTCAATTTCGTTTCTTTTTTCCATACGCGCACGTAATTCTAACTCATATAATTGCGAACGTAATAACTGCATTGCTTTTTCTTTATTCGCTAATTGCGAACGAGATTCCGAGTTTTCAATGATAATTCCTGAAGGCGCGTGACGTAATCGAACCGCAGTTTCTACCTTATTTACATTTTGTCCACCTGCACCACTTGCACGCATGGTTTCAAAACTAATATCTGCAGGATTTATATAAATTTCAATCGTATCGTCTACCAACGGATATACATATACCGAAGCAAACGAAGTATGACGTTTCGCATTCGAATCAAATGGAGAAATACGCACTAAACGATGCACCCCATTTTCACCTTTCAAATACCCAAAAGCAAAATCACCTTCAAACTCGATGGTTACCGTTTTAATCCCTGCAACGTCGCCTTCCTGGTAGTTTAATTCTTTCAGTTTATAGCCGTTCTTTTGTCCCCACATCATGTACATACGCATCAACATGGACGCCCAATCACAACTTTCAGTACCTCCAGCACCAGAAGTAATTTGAAGTACAGCGCTTAGTTGGTCTTCTTCCCCGGAAAGCATGTTCTTTAATTCCAATTCTTCTACTTTGGTCTTCAAATCTGTATACGATACATCCAATTCAGCCTCCGTAGCCTCTCCTTCTTTAAAGAAATCTAATAATACTTCTAAATCTTCTGCTGCAGCCGCCAATTCCTCATAGGTTGTAATCCAAAATTTAAGCGAACGGATATTTTTCATTTCCGCCTCTGCTTTTTTAGGGTCATCCCAAAAAGAAGGATCTTGCGATTTTAATTCTGCCTCCTGCAGTTGTACCTTTTTTTCAGGAATTTTAAGGTAATTAGAAATTGCTTGTATACGCGTTTGTAATTCTTTAACTTGATCTTGGTTAACCATTGTATTAAGTAGGAACGTTTTAAAAATTAGGATTTACACGAATAATTTTCAAATTCTTCGTGCATTTCTTGTTGGTATTGTTTGGTAACATTGATTGGAACATACTCTTCCATTACGTTTGTTTTATCTAATCCAAAATCTTCCGCTGCTTTTAATCCGGTAGACTTAATGAAGCGATACGCTTTCACACAAATAATTTGGAAGGTGGTAAGCTTATTATCTGTTGCTACACGAGAACTCAAAACGACAAATTTAAAATCTGGATTTTCCATATCATCACGGACACAATCGAAGATACTTTTACCTTCAATCTCGCCTTTTTGCACCATATGATCATGAATTTTTCGGATCATATACTCAATTCTGTGTTCTTCTTTGAATCCAAGTTGTAAAGAAACGTGGTAGCAATGTTTGTCAATAATTTCATTAACAGAATAATCAACTCCCCAAGGATCTGCTTTTATCTCTAGATGTAAAAACCAAACAATATCTGCTCTACGTGGGCGTTTTTTAAACAAAGAATAATAAACGGTAGAATCTAGTTTTGCAGGACTCACACTTCGAGTAGGATATACAAGGTTCGTTGCTTCGTAGGGTATTTTATAATCCAATCGAACTTTTTCTAATTTATTTACAACACGAGACATTGGAATATATTCCGTGATGTTTGCACGTAATTGTCTTGCTTTGTAAAACAAATAAAGTGCAGAGAAAAATAAAATTGCCAACACTAAGGTAAACCAACCGCCCTCTGGAATTTTGTGAATATTTGAGAATAAAAATACCCCTTCAACCACAAAGAAAACAGCAAAAATTAAGGTGAAAATAGCTTTTGATTTTGGATAACGGATATACAACATTAAAATCAGTAATACCGATGTCATAATCATATTAATGGTGATTGCCAATCCGTAGGAAGCTTCCATTTGGGAAGATGTTGGGAATTTCCATAGTACTAGTAAACAACCAACTAACAAAACACCATTGATAAACGGAATGTATATTTGTCCTTGGTGATCTGTTGGATATTTTACTTTTAAGTTCGTCCACAATTTCAATTTAATCGCCTCATTCATCAAGGTGAAAATACCCGTGATTAGGGCCTGGGAAGCAATGATAGTAGCAGCAGTTGCAATCGTCACTGCAAAAATCAACATGTCTTTTGGTACCATCGCATAGAAAATAGTTTGTTTTGGTAGCAAATGGAATCCAGGAGTTAACGCCAAAGCCGCTTGACCAAAATAATGGATTACCAATACAATACTCATCATTCCCCAACTCACACGTATATTTCCTTTTCCACAGTGACCCAAATCCGAGTATAGTGCTTCTGCTCCAGTAGTACATAAGAAAACAGCACCTAGAACCCAAAATCCGCCAGGTACATTCACAATCAAGTTATAAGCCCACCAAGGATTTAAAGCCTTTAAAACGGTAGGATTTGCAGATAGATGCGTTAAACCCAAATACAAAAGGAAACCAAACCACACCAACATAATTGGTCCAAAAACTTTACCAATTATTACTGTACCAAACTGTTGAATTGCAAAAAGCGCAAATATAATTCCGATGATAATTTGCATAATTGGCAGATCTGGATTGATATTCGCTAATCCTTCTACTGCAGATGAAATCGAAATTGCTGGTGTAATAAAACCATCTGCCATTAATGAAGCACAACCAATTAAAGTTGGTACAATTATCCATTTGGCTTTCTTGTCTTTTAACAAAGCATACAAGGCAAAAATTCCACCTTCTCCTTTGTTATCCGCATTTAGTGCGAAGTATACATATTTGATAGTTGCTAATAAAAACAAAGTCCAAATAACGGCAGATAAACCTCCTAAAACTAATCCTTCGGATAAATTTTTACCTTGGCTGGTAATGGCTTGAAAAACGTACAATGGAGAGGTACCTATGTCACCAAAAACTATCCCGATGGTTATCAATACACCTGCAGCGGTAAGTTTGGTTTTATGCTCTGAACTCATTTCAAAAAATATAATAATTGGACATCAAATGTATTTAAATCTTTGCAGTTTGAATTGTAAATACAGAAATATTTTACGAATATTTTAATAAAAAGTTAACTATTTGATATATAGTAACTAAATACCCTAATAATTAACTATCCAACCCCGATTTTGCATCACCTGATGAAAAGTTATCAATTCATCGGCTTGATGTAAGGTATCGTAAATCGAATCAAATTTAACGTGCTGGTCTTTCAAGTACGTTGGTGTTAAAGCATAGGGGAAATTCCATGTAGATTCGGTATGTTTCTGCGCTGCATCCTGCAGATACAAGCGCAATAATTGCATGGATTCGTTATCCGTAATCGGAAAATCACTTGCTAGCACGGAGGTGAATAAGTGAATTGATTTTTGCGCACGGGTAAACAATACGTTAAGTCGTCGGTAACCATTGCGACGATTAAGTGGCCCCATACGTAATTGAAATTTTCCTGCTTCGTTCCTTCCGTAACCAATAGAGATAAATAATTGTTCGCATTCTTCCCCTTGAACTTGTTCCAAAGTTTTGAAAAAACCGTGGCCAGTTTCCAAGTTTTCGCTTATTTTTTCTTTTGCAACAGAAGATAAATGTTGCCATATACAACTCAATTGTTCCTGTGAAAATGCCACTACACCAATGGAATCGGATGCAATTAGTAATTGTTTTTCAATTGCACGTGCTATTTTTTCTGCCTCTACCTCGTTTTTGCGTTGGGTAAATATACCATCGCTACAAACATGTAGTTGAATTGGATACGTTTGCTGCAATGCCGTTGGATATGCAAGTAATTGATTTTGATAAAAATGCTTATTGGAAAATGCAATCAACGCCGGATGCTGACTACGGTAATGGTGTGTCAATGTACTTGATTTCCAGTAATAGGATGCATGGTGTAAAATATCTATTTGTTCCGACTTTTTGGAGAAATAACTGCCAGGTGCCATCTGTTTGCTATCCCCACATACCAATGCGCGCGCGCTTCGCTGCAACGCACCCAAAGCATGGGTCAAAGGTAATTGACTAGCTTCATCAAAAATAACTAATTCAAAAAAGGAAGATGCCATCGGAAACGAAGTGGCTACTTGACCAGGGGTACATAACCAAATCGGCACTAAAAGTTCGATCCATTCTTTTGCTTCCGAATTGAGTAATTCGCGCATCGATTTAGTATGTCTAGTCTTTGCAAATTCTTTCACCAATATCGATTTTCCTTTTTTTAATCGTGCCTTTAACACTTTTTCTGGAGCTGATAATTTCGTGCTCGGGGTTTGTAAAATTCCGTGGTATGCATGAAATTTCGCTGCACGTTTGGCATGGATATATGTCACATATTCCTGACTATCCTGCTTTTCAACTTGGATTACAGCATCTAGTTTACGTCCTAATTCCTCCCCTGAAAACGTTCTTAAAACAGGAAACAAATTTTCTAATTGAACAAGATGTGATTTCAAGACTATTTTTTCTAATGCCTCTAAGGTATTTGCTGCCTGAATCAAGCCATAATTGCTTGTGCTTAGTTGCTCTAAAAAAGCAGAATATGGAAGCAATCCTGTGTATGCATTTTGCAGGTGTTCCCCAAACGCAAGGAGGGTAAAATCGGTGTTAAATGTAAAATAAGTATGTAGATTATGTAAAAACTGTTTTATTCTTTGGTTATTTTCTACCAATTGTCTTCGGTATGTTTCCGAACGCTTTGTAGCCGCCTTTATTTTTGTGCTTTCCTTACTTTCCCATTGAATCACCCAAGCATAAATACTTTCTAATTCAGAAGTAATCGGTTGAACCCCTAGTTGCAAACAATCGATTTCTAATTGGGTTAATGAAGCCTGAACGTATAGGTATTTTTGTGTTGTCGCAAGTACCTCCAAGATTGGTATTCGTGTATCGTTTAAACTACTTTCGATTTGGATACGTGTTTTTCTGCGTGTCCACCAAGAACCGCTTGTTAGATTACTTTCCCATGTACGAACCTGTAATGGTGTCGGTACTATTTTCCAAACCGTCATTTCTGTATGCAACAATGCACATTTCTTCTGCTTTTTTTGGAGTTCAAAGTACAGTTTCTTGAACTTTTTACGTAGTGTATCCTTTTCAAAAAGTGCAAACTGTTTTTTAACTACTTCGTTTTCGATCATTTGCACATACACAACCTCGGAAAGTAATTCTTCCACTTCCGAAACTGCTGTAACACCGAAGGTATTGTATAAAAAAGTACTTTCTTTTACATAGGTATCAATTACCTCATCTAAGTGTACGTTTTTCTCGAAACAGGTTTTTTGGAACGATTTTAGTGCATCGACATTTGGCTGTTGTGCGTAAAACTGAGCGATTTTTTCTACGTCCTGCAACCAATCTTTCATCGCTGGAACATTGGAAATGTATGGTACCGATTCGAGATCTTTATCCGCAAGCATTCCTAAAAACGTACTATAAGCTATCCCTCCAACTAATTCTTTGGCCGTTAATTTATCCAATAATAATTGCAGATTTGCCCTTTTTTGTTGTCCGAGATACATCGGTTGGCGAACTTCCTGGAAGTTATTTTCTACTAATTTCCATGTCGCACTAAGTTGATCGATTAAATCCTTCGTGCGCGTTTCGCTAGTTAAAACGAATACGTATGGATCTAATCCGTTTTTAGCAAGTTTTTTGGCGATTACGTCCAAAGCCGTTTTCTTTTCCGAAACAAGCAATTGAATCGTGTTGGATGTTAGGCGTTTTGCAAGAATATTGGTAATCAATTCCGATTTACCAGTTCCCGGAGGACCTTCCACCACTACATTTTGGTTTTCTAATAATTTTATGACTGCTTGTTGATCGCTATCTAGAGCACTTAGATTTCCTTCGTCCAAGAAAAGGGGCTGGTTGGTTTTAGCGCTTTCATTTCCCAATAAAGTTTGTACTAATTCACTAGGAACTTGTGTTTGTAGCTCTTCCAGTTCTTTCACCAACAAAAAGCGATGGTGATGAAAATTTCCGATAATGGTTACCTCTGTAATTGGATATGCATGTTCTTTTAAAACTTGATATACATACTCCTTTTTCGCTTCCAAAGTCTCCAAATCTGTACTCTCTAACGTTGAGTCATGGACTTTTTTATATTCCAACAACAAATATGGATTCAGAAAAGCATCTTCCAGTTCAAACGAAATTTCGAGCGTATTTGTGTTTTTAATAATTCGGTAACGCAAGGGAACCAGCCAAATTGGTGTTTGCTGTTGATCGGAAATAGCAACCGTATCTAAGGCAATACAGAGGGTATGCGTATCTGCAGATTTATGTACCGAAGAAGAAAATGCAACTAGGCGTTTCCAAGCAGGTGTTAGCGGAAAAGAAATAGGCGAAGCGGAAGGTGTATCTATGTATACCAATTGCTTATTGTCACGAGAGCAATGAACCAAAATATCCGAAGAAGGAATTGCTAATAATTCTTCTAAATATGCTTGAAAATGTGATTTTTCATAGGTAGAATGCATCTCCGATAAGCGATAAATGGCATGTCAAAGGTAAGAAAATATAGTGTGTTCTAGGAATAAACTTTATCTTTGTTTCATGGCAGAACACTTCTCCCTTATTGGAACTACCCGCGAAGAACAATACACTTCTTTGCTTCCGCAAATACAAGCATTGGTAGGGGATGAAAAAAATCTGATTGCCGTGTTATCGAATACCGCTGCTGCTTTAAAACAACAATTCGGATTTTTTTGGGTTGGATTTTATATCGTAGAAGCAGAACATTTAGTGCTTGGCCCATTTCAAGGAACGGTTGCATGTATGCGCATCGTAAAAGGAAAAGGTGTATGTGGTACTGCCTGGGAAAAAGAAAGTTCACAATTAGTCCCAGATGTCGATGCATTTCCAGGACATATCGCTTGTAGCAATGCATCCAAAAGTGAAGCAGTAATTCCAATTTTGAAAGGGAAGGAGGTTGTGGCCGTACTAGATGTGGATAGCGACAAACTAGCTGATTTTAGTCAAACAGATATTATATATTTAGAAAAATTATGCAATTGGTTAAGTACTTATTTTTAATTGTATTAGGTAGCATCACCTTCGGTTGTGCGATACAAGGTTCTATCGATGGTGGTCCGAAAGACACACGCGCTCCTCAGATTGTTTCCAGTTCACCCAAAGCAATGTCGACCAATTTTCAGTCGAAAGAAATACACTTTAAACTAAACGAATTTTACAAATTAAACGATCCAAGCACCTCGCTATTTATTGTTCCAGCCGATGTAAAATTGGAAACAGTTGCAAAAGACAAAGAATTAACTGTTAGAATCAAAGGAGAACTTCAAAAAGAAACAACCTACGCACTTTATTTTAACAAAACCATTCAGGATATTCACGAAGGGAATGATACCCTAATGACCTATGTTTTTTCTACTGGAAATTGGATTGATTCCTTGAGCTATTCTGGAGAAGTGAAAGATGCTTTAACTCGTTTGCCACTATCCAAATTAAACGTTTGTTTGTTAGCAGATACAGCCCGTAATTATAGTCAAAAGGCGAACTATTTTACCACTACCGATGAACAAGGTGCATTTACTTTTTCCTACTTAAAACCTGGAAAATACCATGTAATCGCATTTAATGATAAAAGCAAAGATTTAATTCCACAGGCCTTTGAACATGTTGGATTCTCCAAACAAGCGATAGAAATTACTAAAATTAGAAAAGATAGCGTTCCAATTTTAGTGTTTCCGCCAGCACCTAAGCGCTTGATTCGTTCGGCTAGTTTTGTAGGTCCCAGCGAAATCGTATTAGGAGCAACGAATGAACTACAAACCGCACGATTTTTCCTGAAAGACAAAGAAATTAAACCTTTTGTGCAAGCACACGGAACCGATTCATTAAGTTTATTTACCGAGTTACAAGCATTGGATACACTCGCTTTACATATTCACACTGCCAATTCGAAGGATAGTGCTTATATACGTTTACCTTTAAAAGAAAAGCAAAAAACACCTCGTTGTTGGACAAATCCAAAACAACTGCCGAATCAAGCAATTCACCTTTATTTCTCAGACCTAATCACGCGATTCAATACGGATTCTATCCAAGTATTTGCAAATGATACACTTCCTTTGAAATTTCAAACAAGCAAAAACACCGAAAATTCAATCGCTATTCAACTACCTAAAAACGAGTATAAAAATCTAAAAATTAAATTATTACAACAATCTATTCTATTCAAAAACTTTACCGGAAACTACAAAACAGAGTTAACCATTACTCCTATAGATGAAAAACAAATAGGGAATGTGATTGCAAAAATAGATTCCGTTCCTACAGGAACTATCATCGAACTTTTTCAAGGAACAAAATTAATCGAATCACATACCAAACAATCCAATGAAAAAACATACACCTTCGGATTTTTAAACAAAGGAGATTACCGAATTCGATTTATTTTGGATGAAAATAAAAACGGTCGCTGGGACACTGGGAGTTTTACAGAAAAAAAACAAGCCGAAGAAACACGTTGGTGGAATGAGTCAATTACCGTACGTCCGAATTGGGATATGGAGGTGATGTTGGATTTGAAGAAATGTTTTTAATCGGAATTTCGTACAACACACACGATTCATACTTCGCCTTTTAGAAATCCATGCAATTCAAGGAGGAAATTACACTAATATGTTCTTTTATAAGAAAATATACATAAATTTGTTGACTAAAATAAATGAAACTATGAAAAAAACAATCTATTTAGCATCTTGCTTAACTTTTCTGGCGCTTTTTACAGCGTGTAAAAAAGAGGACGTTAAACCAAATCCTACTCCTACGACTGGTACAACAACCAATGGTGGTGGAGGTAGTGGTCCGGTAATTAATTACACACCGGAACAAAACAAAGCAAACCTGCAACAATCTGGTTTGGATGCGATGAAAGAAATGGATGATGCTAAAAACATGAAGGTTTTAGAAAATCTTATACATTTCTCTGAACTTGTGGATCAAAAGGATCCTATTGAAGGTACAAACGTGAAAGCATTAATGCCTATAATTATGGTGAATGCTTTAACTAATTTCAAAGAAACAGGTAACCCAGAAGTTGTATACGCAGCTATGAGACAAACAAAGTCATTTAGCGATGTGGATAACGCAGAAGCATTATTTAATGAGATTAAAGGAATTTACACTTGGAATGCTAGTGAAAAAAAATGGGATAAAACAGCTAGTTCTAGTTTTATATTCAAGTTTCCTGCTACCAAAAACAACATAGGCAACAATGCTACCTATACAATTGACTACACTCCCTATAAAGGAAAAGTTGCTGCTACCGAACTTGAAGGAAATATGCCTTCTAAATTAACTGCAAAATTAGATATCGACAATACCAATTATTTATCATTTGACTTCAATGCAAGTTATGACGGTGAAGGAATTCCAACTTTCATTGCTTCTAACTTAAAAGTAGAAAGTTTCAATTTTAATGTAGAAATGAATTCTTCTTCATCAGAATTAAGTTCCAAATTTTCTTTTACGCATTCTGGTAAAAATATTGTTTCAATGGCTTGTTCTATAAAAGGAAGTTTTGCAAAAGCTAACCTAGAAACTTTAGAAGATAATGTAAAAAATGTAGAAGATGTAGACAAAGTAGTAACTTCTATGAGTGGTTATTTACAAGTATATAATGTTAAATTAGAATCTTCTGCAAACGTAAAAGCATTTACGGATGAAATCAGAGCTAAAGGTGGTTCTGACAATATCAACGATGATAAAGTATGGTTAGATCTAGTAAATAAGCATTTAATTCATTCTATTTATTACACAGACCGTAACGCGAAAATTGGTCATGGAGAATTATACATGAAAAAATATACAAATACGTATACGAATTGGGTAAATGGTGTTGCAGTTCAACAAACCGAAACTGATGAAGATGCTGGAGTTAGAATCGTATTTGAAGATGGTTCCAAAATTGATTTAGAAACTTATTTTGAATCTGGGTTTGATAAACTTGAAAACGAATTTGAAAATTTCTTAAATTCTATGGAAAACAATTATGATTTATAAAAAGTAAATCTGAAATTAGAATAGGCCGTCAGTAATGATGGCCTTTTTTAATTCCTATAAATTCGTTAATTCCACGAATAGTAGATTCTTTGGAATAGTTGTAGGTTTTTGACGCAATTGGTGTAATCGTTGCAAAAACAATCAATCCAGTCTTTTTTTCTTTCCTCTTTTATGTATCAGCTCATTTCAACTATTTCGTTACTTTTACTCCATGAATTCCGCGTTCGCATCATGGAAAATTTACCTTGCCATTCTCTTTGGTTTGAGCATTACTGGATACTTGTTATTCAACAGTTTGAATCAAACACACTTTATTGCATCCAAGCAATATGCAACGCACTGCTGGAAAGATGTAAATCACAACCAGCAAATCGATTATGCGGATACAAAGGAGTTTTATCGCTGTCAAAATGGCATATACAAACAAGAAGAATTAAGCGATATACTTACCGAAATCTCTTGGAAACCTGCTTCCATTTTTTGGATTTTTCTTGCCCTGCTATGCATGGTTGGTCGCGACTTCTTCTATATGTTGCGCATTCGAATATTAACAAAACAACAACTGACTTGGAAAAAAGCGTTTAATGTCATTTTATTGTGGGAATTTGCTTCTGCCCTTTCTCCTGGAGTGGTTGGAGGAGCTACCGTTGCGATGTTTATTCTCAACAAAGAAAAAATCAATTTGGGTCGTTCCACCTCCATCGTTATGATTACAGCACTTTTAGATAACCTGTTTTTCATCTTACTTATTCCATTTGTGTTTTGCTTTATTTCTTCCGACATGCTCTTCCCAAATGCAACATGGGTAGATAAAAGCATCGCCTTGGTATTTTGGGGTGGATTTGGAATTATTGCCTTGGTTTGCGTGTTACTGTTTATAAGTGTCTTTGTATTTCCTAAAGGAATCGGACAACTTCTTTACAAACTTTGTCATATCCCTTTTTTGCAAAAATTTCAAGGGAAAATGCTCCAATTACAGCATGATCTACAATGGACATCCCAAGAAATGAAACAAGAAAACAAACGTTTTTGGTTCGGGAGTTTTGGCGCTACCCTGTTATCTTGGACCTGCCGCTATTTGGTCATTAACTGTGTATTGGCGGCATTTTTACCCATTTCGTTTTTTAACCATATCTTTATTTTAGGAAAGCAATTGGTACTTTGGATATTCATGTTGATTAGTCCAACACCTGGTGCGAGCGGTATCGCAGAATTCGCTTTTGGAGAACTCATGGGTGAGTTTAGTACCTCCATTTTGTTAATCGTAGCACTTGCAGTTATTTGGCGACTCATCTCCTATTTCCCTTACCTCATCTTAGGTTCGATATTATTGCCTAAGTGGTTGCAGAAAAAAGCCTGAAAAAGATTATCTTTGCACCAAATTTTTAGCAAAAAAACCATGAGTGCAATCGAACTTTCAGAACAAGAAATTCAACGTAGAGATAAATTAGACAAATTACGTGCGATAGGAATCAATCCGTACCCTGCAGATTTATATCCAGTAACAGACACAGCAAGTGCTATTTCTGAAAACTTCGAAGATGGTAAAACGGTTTGCATCGCGGGTCGTTTGATGAGTCAACGTATCATGGGGAAGGCATCGTTTGCGGAATTGTTGGATAGTACTGGTCGTGTACAAGTATACTTCAACCGCGATGAATTGTGTCCGGGAGAAGACAAAACGTTGTACAACGAGGTTTTCAAAAAATTTTTAGACCTAGGAGATTTTGTAGGGGTAAAAGGATATGTATTCAAAACACAAGTAGGTGAAATTTCGGTACACGTACAAGAATTTACCTTGTTGTCGAAAGCATTAAAACCACTTCCGTTACCTAAAACAGATGCGGATGGAAATACACACGATGCGTTTACCGATCCTGAATTGCGTTACAGACAACGTTATGTAGATTTAGTGGTGAATCCACACGTGAAAGATACCTTTATCAAACGTACGAAAGCAATGACTTCCATGCGTAATTTCTTTAACGAAAAAGGGTATTTAGAAGTAGAAACACCAATCTTACAACCAATTCCAGGAGGAGCATCTGCACGTCCATTTATTAGTCACCACAACGCCTTAGACATTCCGTTGTACTTACGTATCGCGAATGAATTATACTTAAAACGTTTGATCGTTGGTGGATTTGATGGTGTGTATGAATTCGCCAAAGATTTCCGTAACGAAGGTATGGACAGAACACATAATCCAGAATTTACAGTGATGGAAATTTATGTAGCTTACAAAGACTACAACTGGATGATGGATTTCACCGAACAAATGATTGAGAAAGTAGCAATGGATGTTTGTGGCGACACTGAAATCACGGTTGGCAACAATAAAATATCCTTAAAAGCACCATTCAAGCGTATTTCCATGCGTGATTCTATTTTGGAATTCACCGGATTTGACATTTACGGTAAAGACGAAGATGCATTACGTGCAGCCGCAAAAGGAATGGGTATCGAAGTAACAGAATCAATGGGTAAAGGAAAATTGATTGATGAAATCTTTGGGGAAAAATGTGAAGGAAACTACATCCAACCAACGTTTATTACCGATTACCCTATTGAAATGTCTCCATTGTGTAAAAAACACCGCGATAACCCAGAATTGACAGAGCGTTTTGAGTTGATGATCAACGGAAAAGAAGTAGCAAATGCGTATTCGGAGTTGAACGACCCAATCGACCAACGTGAGCGTTTTGAAGAGCAATTGCGTTTGTCTGAAAAAGGAGACGACGAGGCGATGTTTATCGATCAAGATTTCTTACGTGCTTTAGAATACGGTATGCCTCCAACATCCGGTATGGGAATTGGTATCGACCGTTTGGTGATGTTATTAACGAATAATTCATCGATTCAAGAAGTATTGTTCTTCCCACAAATGCGTCCAGAAAAATTCCAAACAGGACCAGATTTAAAAGCATTCCAATCGCTTGGAGTTCCTGGAACTTGGGCAGAACATATGACAAAAGCAGGTTTCGCTAGCGTAGAAGAATTGTTAGAAGCAAAACCAACAGCAGTGCACCAAAAATTGAACGGTTACAGAAAGAAAAACAAATTAGAGATTCCAGCGCTGTTGATTGAAGAGGTAGAGGCGTGGTATGCGAAGTAATTCATAATTCTAAAATCATAAAAAATGAAACAATTTTACAAATTAACAGCGTTTATAGTACTACTAAGTACAACAAGTTTTAACGCATTAAATGCTCAATGTAATTGGTGGGTAAAGTCCTTTGGTGGTGCATTTGCAGACAATGTGACCGACATGAAAACAGATAAAAATGGCAACATGTATATCTGTGGGTATTTCAGTGGAACGGTTAATCTAGATAATGTAACTCTAACATCTGCTGGAGATAAAGATGTTTTTGTAGCAAAACTAAATAGTAGTGGTGGCGTTATATGGGCAAAACAAGGTGGTGGTGTCTATGCAGATCAAGCAACAGCGTTAGATATTGATGCAAGTGGAAATGTATATGTTTGTGGAAAATATAGTACCTCAGCTACGTTTAATGGAAACATACTCACTAATGCAACTTCTTTTATTCTAAGTTATACTTCTACTGGAAGTTTCAAATGGGTAAAAAACGTTTCCTCAGCAGGTAGTATTGATGATATTGTTGTTTTTGGGGATTTTTTCACTATTGTTGGCTATAGACAAAATAGCCCTAATAACACGTTTGAATCCATCAATTTAGATAATTCTTCCAATGGAAGTGGTTTTTTAGCTCGCTATGTTACTGATGGTACTATTTCAAAAGCTACAAGTTGTCCTTTAAATTGGTTTGGTAATAAACTTACTACTGACCTTTCTGGTAATGTAAGCTTATTAGCTAAGTTTAGTGGCCAAATAACTCTTAATGGAAATTCTTTATCCTCCGTTGGTGGAGATGATTTAATCGTTCTAAATTATTCACCAACCTTAGCTTTAAATTGGTACAAAACAGGGGGCGGATCAGGGTATGAATATGCTAAAAACATTACCACGGATGCAAATGGAAATGTATATGTATTAGGAACCATTGAAAGTTCAGGTACATTCTCAGGAACAACAGTTAATGCTCCAAGTAATAGAGGTTATGTTATTGTAAAATACCTTAAAAACGGTGATTTTTCATGGGTTAAATCATATAATTGTGCTTTTGATTATAGTACGTCAAATAATAATTTAATCATAGATAATAATTCAATTTACACAATTGGAAGTTTTGAAAGTAGTAATTTCAAATTTGATAATAATACCGTATATTCATCTGATTATTTTTATGGTGGTTTTATTTTAAAATGCTCCACGTCTGGAGATTTTCAAGACCTTAAATTCACGAATGCAACCTTGAATAATATCTCTGTTACTAATACTGGTATCATGGGAACTGGTAATTTTCAAGAAGACTACAACAGCTTCAGCTCCAAAAAACTAATTAGCAAAGGGTTAGAAGACTTCTTTGTTTGTAAATTAAGTTCCTTGTCTGATTTAGATGCTTCCTCTTCCCCGGAATTGTGTATGGTAACATTAGATCCTACAACCAACAAAAACAAAATAGTTTGGAAAAAACCGGATTCTAAAAACATTGATAAATACATTATCTACAGAATGAATGCACATTGGGAATTTGATTCGATTGGCTATCAAAATTATGCAGGAAATAATTATTTCATAGATAATGCAATTTCACCAGAGAAAAAAGCGGAAAGATATACCATTGGTTTGATAGATGTTTGTGGAAACAAATCAGATTTTTCCGATGATGGAATAAAAACGATGCATTTAATGATATATCCTGGTCCTAACAAAAAATGGCAATTGCTTTGGAGCCCATACACAGGTGCAGATGATCCATATTATCGTATTTACCGTGGTACAACACCTACGAATAAAGTGTTAATTGATTCACTTACCGGTGATGAAGACCAAATGTTTATGTACACCGATATTGATAGTCCTAGTGGTACTGTATATTATAGTGTGGAGGCTGTAACGGATGAGGATTGTGAGGAAACCCAAGGGCCAACAGTAGCTGGAAGAATTCGTTCCAATAACGCGTATTATACTGCTGAAACGATGGGCTTAGATAATCTGCAAACTTTAGACGCAGTAATTTATCCTAATCCTACTAAAGGTTTAGTAAGTGTTCAAATAACGGATAAAACTAGTGCAGACATTTCGACACTTACCGTTATCAACCCACTTGGACAAATTGTGTTTACGCAACAACTTATTCAAACTAAAACAGATGTAGATCTTAGTAATTATCCGAAAGGAATCTATGTCTTGAAAGTAGAAAACGACAATCATTTTAGTTTCCATAAATTGATTGTAGAATAAATTAGACAGTTGTAAAATTTTGATATTCAATATTTTGATTGATAGATGTTTGTATAATATAAATTTATAAACCTATTAGAACCAAAATATATTTATACAACCAGTAGAGCCGCAATGCATTGCGGCTCTACTGGTTGTATAAATATTTATTGAAACAAAAAAGTAGTACTTTTTCCATTATACTAGAAAATAAACTATGTATTTTTTCCATAACATACTAAAAACCTTTGAAAATCGAATTAATTATGGGATTAGTGATTTTCATATAAAATAGTTACAATCCTTCCTCTTCCAATACCTAATTCCAAAGACAACAATTGCTTTACCTCATTCACCTTCCAATGAAAAGGAGCGGCCAAGACATCTATTCCACTATTTTGTTTTAAGCGTATCCCTTGCCCCGAAATTTTGTCTTTATTTGGTTCAAAGTCGCCGGATGGCAAGTGTTCGGTGATAATGACATAACGATAGTGCGACAACTTCTCCAAAATCTGGTGTACTTCTTGATTTGAAAGGTGTTGCAGAACTTGTCTTACCAACGCGCAATCACCCGAAGGTAGTTCATCCACCGCCACATCTAAGCAGTGAAAGGTTAAATTTGGCAATTGAAATTTCGCTTGGTTATATTCTATCAAGGAAGGAACGATGTCAACGGCGTGGTAATGCGCTATACATGCTACCAAATCTTTCCCAACGTTAAAATCACCACACCCCAAATCGCAAACAGTTAATGGTTTTTCAAAGGACTGTAAGAAATTAGAAACAACGTCGATGTATGGAGTGACTAAAACAGGATCATGCGAACCTTCCCCCGAATAAAATTGATTCGGATTTCCACCCCATAGATTTTTTTCGTAGATCTGTGACATGGCAGCTTTGGTAGGCCAGGGGATTTTTACTTTTGGAGATTGTTTCACTTTAGAATTTTCTTTATCAAATCAAAGGTTGTTGCACCTCTTAATCTCCCCTCAAGGGGAGAAACAATTATATCTCTTTCACGAAATCTAAAAATACTTTCTTATGCAATTCCAAATCCAAGGAAGGTGAAAGTGCAACACGCGCGATATAATCTTTGTCGCCTTCTTTTGTAGTTCCTTGTGTGGAAGTTGCAGGAATGGTCCAATAACAACCCTTTAATTGTCCATAACTTACACAGTACTTACTTTCCGTTGGAATTTCAGTAATCATTCGATTAATCAACTTCAAATTCAATTCCCTTTTGTACGCCTCTTTTTCTTCGTGCGTAGTTCCTTTTGTAGGAAGATCCAAGGAAAAAACGGAAGGTGTGAATCCTTGCTGCGCTAACTCTTCCGAAACAAAATTGATTTTCGCTGCTGGCAATGTTTCGCTGATAAAGTTTACAAATTCACGTGTATTTATATACGCGTCTTGAATTCGTTGATTCATCGAAGGCAATTGTTTTGCTAAGATTTCCATTTGTAGAGGCGTCGCTTCATTATCACATAATTGTAAATGTAGTTCGATTTTCTCCATCAAGGCTTTTGCTTTCTCGTTGGATACGCAATATCCTGCGGTACATTTTCCGCCACTCGGGAATTTAGATCCACTTACATAGGCAATCGTTCGAACCGTTGACAGGATATTATTTTCACCTAAGAAGTGAACATTCGGACAAAATGTTTGGTCTAAAATAAAC
This sequence comes from Flavobacteriia bacterium, assembly GCA_947463445.1. Lineage (GTDB taxonomy): Bacteria > Bacteroidota > Bacteroidia > Flavobacteriales_D > Crocinitomicaceae > CANHVK01. The sequence goes on from CANHRS010000009.1 coordinate 34,400, forward strand.
ACTGGGTCTATCGCCAATACACCCGTCGCTGTTTTACGTTCTTTGCTTAATACATCTCTTAATTGGTTTAAGTCTGGAACTTCAACACGCGGATTGGTAGGGATCTCCGCGATTATGTATGGAATAGCATCTTCTTGTGCTATTTTTTCTAATAATTCATCGATGCAAGCTACCATGTCATTTCCACCATCCACTGGTAAATCTAAGACTTCCACATTTTGTAAACATGCAGCAACTCTTCTAGCTTGGTCATTCGTACCACCATAACAATTCGGCGGAACGACAATTTTGATGGCTTTTCCAGGATGATTAACAACTGCATCATGAATCAGTCCCATCACAATTGCATATTGCGTTGAAAGCCCACTAGAAGCAACCAAGGCTTTGATATTCGTATTGGTAATTTCTTTGATAGCATTTAAAACAATCGATTTATTCTGTTCAAAATTGCTTTCTTCTAGTTGATTTGGGTTTGTATTCGTTAAAAATTGAAGCACTTTCAAGGTATTTGCCGGAGTCATGGCAATCGTCTCTCTTCTTCGTACGTGTTGAATTTCTGAAATATAGTTATCGTTTTTGTCTCCGTTTACAAGTAGAATACTTCCGAATTGATTATCGATATGGATATAAAAGTCCACCTTAGGAACTAACTCAAAATGACACATCGATGCTGGTTGTGTAATAAAAATAGTAGATCCATCTATCGGAGTAACTTCCTGTACATTGTTCACTTGTACTAAGTCAAAATGATATCCATACACGTTTTTAACTATTTCCGCATCAAAAAACGCAGGTAATTCTCCAACATAGGCAATCTGCGTGTTTTTATTCGCTAATAAGTTCTTTCTTAAAACAGCTAAAATTGGCGTTGTTTTGGAAGAAAAACTGATCACATTTTCTGTTTTGATTGCATGCAAATTTGCTATTGTCCATTCTAACACACATGATAAAGGGTGACCTAAACGGATGTAATCATATGCAGTACGTAATTCACTTAGAGCAGCAGTTGTTGCATTATTCGCTCTAAATAAACGTTCAAATTGGTCTAAAAATTCAGTTTTAGCTAATTTTTCATCATAAATATCTAAACGGTGTGTAGTAAGATTTAGCCAATCCGTTGGAATATTTTCCAATACATTTTTAACGTAGCTTAGCATTTTAGTCTGTTCCATAATAGTAGCTTTCGACATAACCCAATCGATTTATTTATCTAACGGCAAAGTTACACAAAGTTGTAGGAATGGATGAGAGAAGGATTTAATTGCTTAACTTTTTGATGTATTTATCAAAGTCTGAGATTATTTTTTGCGTTTTGTTAAATGCATCGTATGCTTGGATTGCTTTTTTATCCGCTTCTAATTTAGAAATTGAACCTTTACCTTCTAACACTTTGTATTCATTGAATGTCAAAAATTTATTGACACTTTCTGCCAATTGCTTCATCGTAAACGTGTTTTCTCGCTCAATTAAACCTTCTATGTAATCGAAATAACTTGAAACAGTTCGTTCTAACTGCTTTATATCTTTTTCTTGTAAATAGTTTTTAGCAATCAATACATCCGATTTTAATATTCTACCATCAGGAGAATTTTTCCAAGTAGTTAAACCTAAATTTTCTTTCGATTTATCAACGGATTTATAAATTATTTCAGCGGCTGTTTCTCCTGTTATTGCAAAATGAAATTTGTTTTGAACAAAGGCATAGAAATTTTTAGTAATCTCCGAGTTTTTATCATAGTCGATAGAACATTCAGAAAAAACATCTGTAATTTGTTGGTAAACCCTTCTTTCACTTGCTCTTATCGAACGAATACGTTCCAATAATTCCTTGAAATAATCTTTCCCAAATGGTTTTCCATTTTTAAGCATTTCATCATTTAATACAAAGCCTTTGATGATGAATTCCTTTAATGTATTGGTTGCCCAAATTCTGAATTGCGTTGCTTGTTTTGAATTTACTCTATAACCCACAGCAATAATTGCATCGAGGTTGTAAAATTCAACATTACGTTTTACATTACGTTTTCCTTCTAATTGAACTGTTTCCAAAATGGAAATAGTTGCTTCTTTCTTTAATTCGTAACTTTCATAGATATTTGCTAAATGCTTACTAATTGCAGGAACCTCAACTCTAAAAAGTTTTGCTATATTCTTTTGTGTAAGCCAAAAACTTTCATTAAAAAATGTGACATTCAGATTTACATTACCTGATTCACTTTGATAAAATAGAATTTGTTGCTCCATAAAATTTAATTTGACTATTTATTAATCTAATATACGATTAAAAATTAATAATTTTAAGCTTTAGCGTATTAAAAAGTATTCTTTGGTAAAATTCTTAAAGTAAAACTAAAAACAATATCAGATTTTCTATCACTGATGAAGGAAATACTATTTTTTAATTAAAATAAATCCTCATCAAATAGATTACTTTTGCACTAGATTGTTTTGAATTATGCTCAAAAAAGAAATTGCTTATTCCATTCTTGACCTTGCAGTCGTTTCACAAGGCAAATCGTTTCGTCAAACCTTTGAGGATTCTGTGGCGATTGCGAAACTTGCTGAGAGTGCTGGTTATACAAGATATTGGTTGGCCGAACACCATAATATGGATGCTATCGGCAGTAGTGCTACTTCTATTTTAATCGGAAAAATTGCAGAGGAAACACAACACATTCGGGTAGGCTCGGGAGGAATCATGTTGCCAAATCATTCTCCACTTATCATTGCCGAACAATTTGGTACCTTAGGCACGCTTTATCCTAACCGAATCGATTTAGGTTTGGGAAGAGCACCTGGAACAGATCAAGCTACTGCAAGCGCCATACGTTCTGATTTTTACGAAGCAGTGATGCAATTTCCTGCGGAAATTCAAAAAATTCAAGACTTTTTTTCGGTGGATAATAAACACCAATCCGTTCGTGCAAACGTGGCAGAAGGAGTGGATGTACCGCTTTACATACTAGGTTCAAGTACAACAAGTGCCTATTTAGCGGCAGAAAAAGGCTTACCTTACGCATTTGCTAGTCATTTTTCGAGCGCACAATTATTGGACGCACTAAAGATTTATCAAACGCAATTTCGACCTTCATCTACCTTAAATCAACCATATACCATAGCAGGAATTTCAGTCATTATCGCTGATACAAATGAAGAAGCAGCCTTTCTTTCAAGCTCTTACTATGCAAGAGTTATCGGAATTTTAACTGGTGATAGAAATCCATTAGAACCTCCTTTTGAAGTAACAAACGAATTTCGAAACATGATCCAACATCCTGCCGTGCAACAGATGTCCAAATATGCATTTATCGGCAGCAAAGAAACGGTAAAAAAGAAAGTAAAAGCTTTTATTGAAGAAACAGGAGTCGATGAATTAATTGCTGCTACACATGTGTTTGATGTGAAAGACCGTATAAAATCGGTGGAGCTTTTTGCGGAGGTGATGCGAGAGGTTAATGTAGATATCTAATTATTAGCTAATTGAATCATAATCAGTAAAAGTTATTCGTTCAAATGAAGTTGTTTAATATGTTGGTTATCCACCAATGATTTCATTTGTGTTATAGCGATGTTGTTTAATTGAATCAGTCGTTCATTCTGTGGTATTGATTGCGCTATTAACATGGCATTTATACTTTCTAAATTAGATAACACTACTAATTGTTGTATTGTAGCATAATCCCTGACATTTCCCTTTTCACCTGGTTTTGTATCCCTCCATTGTTTTGCAGTCATTCCAAAAAGTGCCATATTCAATACATCTGCCTCCGAAGCATAAACCAATGTAGTTTGCTGTTTATCTAAGACTTTGGGAATTATATTATCCTTGATCGCATCCGTATGAATCTTGTAATTAACCTTTGCTAGAGTACGTTGGAAATTCCATTCCAAATTTAATCGTTCATTTTCTTCGGTTTGTAAACGCTTATATTCTTTAATTAGGTAAACTTTGAATTCAGCACTTATCCACATACCAAATTCAAAAGCGATATCAATATGTGCGAAGGTTCCTCCGTATCTTCCTGCCGTGGCTTTTAAACCAATCGCATTTGTTTTATCAACCCACTCTTTGACACTAATTTTATAACTATTCAAACCAGCATGACTTCTAATTGTGGCGAATTCGCCATAATTAAAATTAGGGTTGTTGACAGTTTCCCAAACACCCAAAAATTCAACGGTATTTCTATTACGTAACCAATCAGAAATAAAAAAATCACCGTCTTTTGCTTTTAGCATATCTGTCAAAGAGATGAATTCTCCAGAATTTTCATTTAAAATGGTAATTTCAGTCCCTTGAACGTTTACTTTATTCGATTTATTCATGGTCATATTTAATTAAACTAATCGTATTTTGGTTATTTTTTAATCTAATATAATGATTAAAATTTAAAAATTTTAGAGGTTTGGATTTTAATATTTCAAGAACATTCAGAAATAATTTTTTAATGGAATATTTTTAATATTCAGATTTGGATGAATTAATCGCTGCCACGCATGTATTTGATGTGAAAGACCGCGTATAAAATCGGTGGTGCTTTTTGCGGAGGTGATGCGGGAGGTGAATAGATAAGTGCAATAAAAAGCACTATTTATTGTTTTCTTAATAAAATATTATTATTTTTGCTAAAAAAGAGCAATATGATGCACTTATCAGGATTGATTTTAGAATTAAAAAAGCGAAGAGAAACCTTAAATGTTACGCAAGAACAGTTAGCTGAAATTGCTGGCGTAGGTTTAAGAACACTCAAACAATTTGAAAGCGGAAAAGGTAATCCTACTCTTCAAACCCTTACGAAATTAGCGGATGCACTTGGATTAATAGTAAAATTGGAAGTAAAAGCACTATAACGAATAGATGAGAAAAGCGATTGTTTTATATAAGAAAGAACCTGCTGCAGAATTACACCAATTGGATGATGGGACTTTTGTTTTTCACTATTTAGATACTTGGTTTACTGATAATCGTAAACCCTCTATTAGTTTAACCTTACCTAAAAAGCAACAAGAATATAAATCAGAATCTTTATTTCCCTTTTTCTTTAATATGCTTCCGGAAGGATCAAACAAACATTCGGTTTGCTTTCAAAACAGAATTGATGAGAATGATGATTTTGGTTTGTTGCTAATAATTGCTTTTAACGACACAATTGGTGCTGTTACCGTAGAAAAAATTAATAATCAATGAAAATCAATAATTTAAGTATAGTAGAAAAGTTGGATCGTTGTCCTGGTACGTTAAATCGTGGTTACGCAACCTATTCATCACTGTGTTTAAAAAAGGTTTTCAATGGAAAAAAAGTAAGTCATTATTTAAATTATCCATCCCCCTCATCGAACGAAGTTTCTGATGAACTGTTTGCAGCTAATAGAAAGCGTATATCTATATCTGGAGTACAAGAAAAATTCTCGTTTCTTCAAGAAAAAAATCAGTTACGATTGATAAACGAAGGAGAACAAGGTACCCACATCTTAAAACCAATTCCCACTGCTGGAAAAAATGCTGATCAGATGCCAGCCAACGAGCATGTAACCATGCAAATTGCATCTCAAGTTTTTGGAATTGAAACGGCAGAAAATGCACTTATTTTTTTTAAAGATGGCACACCAGCGTATATTACTAAACGGTTTGATGTTTTACCAGATGGCTCAAAATTAGCGCAAGAAGATTTTGCTTCTTTAGCACTTAGAAGTCCACAAACACATGGAGAGCATTACAAGTATGAAGGGAATTATTTTCAACTCTTTGAATTGCTAAAACAATATGTACCTGCCTACCCCATTGAATCGGTTAAACTATTCAAATTAATCGTATTCAATTACTTGTTTTCTAATGGAGATGCCCATTTCAAAAACTTTTCATTAATTGAAACCCCTCAAGGAGATTTTAAACTTAGTCCAGCGTATGATTTACTAAATAGCAGAATCCATATTAACGATAAGGATTTTGCTTTAGAAGATGGACTATTGCCTATACAATTTGCTAAAGGAAAAATTCTTCAACAGTTTTATAAATTAGCAGAAATGGCATCCATCTCAGAAAAACAAGTAAAAAAGGTTTATGATAATTTGCTGACTAATGAAGATAAAGTTGCTGTTTTAGTTAACGCATCGTTTCTATCGGATCCATTAAAAAGAAACTATTTACAAGCCTATCAAACTAGGTTAAAAAAGTTGAAGCGAATGGTGTAATACATTCCCTTTTTGACAGTCAATATAATTTAAAGAGATTTTTACATACAAGAATGAAGCATCTACAACTGCCTAATCAACTCTTTTGCTTTGTCTAAGGTATATGCACCTTCAACGGATGCTCTATCAAATATCATGAAATAACGAAAATTATTACCTACCAATTCAGCCCATTTATTGCCTAAACGACATTTTGCAACACTGTCTGAATTATCTCTGTCGTCGCCCTTTGTTTCTAAAAGTAAGATTTTTCCGCTTTTTGTTACTGCTATGAAATCTGGGTAATGATTGGATTTGTATCCGTTGATGGCAAACCCTTTTCCTCTGCCTAAATTACGATGCCAAAATGCAATGTTTGCTAAACTTGAAATATCTGTAACTACTGAGATTTCAAAATTATTCATTTCACCCTCTCTTTCATATAAAGAATTACCAATTGAAGGACCTAATTTACCAGGAACAATAATTTCTGAAAATTTCCATTTAGGTTGAGTTGTAATACGTCCAATTGTAATGAAGTCTTTAAATTGATTTTCTGCATAAACATCCGCTAATGAACGAATTTTTGCTTTTATTTTTTCTGAATAGCTATATTTTCTTGTTAAGATGTCTTGTAATTGTTCTGCATTTAAACTATTCAATATTCTTTCAACATATAGCCTAATTTCTTGGTCGGAAATAGGATACATTTCACCAATTAACTTAACAATTTGGTGCGCTATATCTTTTACTTGATTTTCTTTCGGTTTTGCTAATATGTATTCTGTTATTGGATCACGAACAACTTGGTCTTCAATTTTTGTGAACCGTGGCGTATATTCATTGGTTTTGATTTGCTCAATATCGACTTTATACAAATCTGAATTAATTCTCTCAAAATCTATGTTTGAATCTGCTTTACTAAGTTTGAAATTTTTCAGTAATGATTCTTGATTTAACAATACATTTTCTGAACCGAAAATATCATTCTTTTGAGTTTCTAAAATAAATTGCGGAAATTCAATTGATAAAGCAAGTTCTTTGTGTGAATCAATAATTTTATATCGTTTTACTTTCTCACCCATTTCCTGGAATATATTCTCGTCTATAGGTTGCTTTTTCTGTGCTTCGATAATTTGCTCCATTTCTTTCGTTTGCTCTTCTGCAATTGACTCTATTTCAGTTAAAATTGGAGTATCAATAACAATTGATTCTTCGATAACAGGATTAAATTGAATTCTTGAAGCAATTATATCATCAGTATTTGTTTCTTCCTTAGATTCAGGGAATAGGAAATTATCTAATGGTTGTTGAGCCACAACTTTCTTATCCTTTTCAGGCATTATATCCTTCTGACGATAATCTTTATCGCTAAAACCTGATGCTTGAAGTCCTTTAACAATGTTTTGAAGTGTATCATTGAATTTAGCTGATGCCGTTAACACGTATGAGATATTCAATAATGAAGCTTTGTGTTTTGTAACGTATGGTTGTCTTAAAACACGACCTAAGATTTGTTCCACATCAACAGCTGAGGATTTATCTGCTAAGGATGCTAATATATAGGCAAATGGGCAATCCCAACCTTCTTTTAGTGCGTTAATGGTAATAATATAACGGACTTGACATTCTTTATCCATCAAGTCAATTCCTTTTATTTCATCTTTGTTTGCCGTTTTAATTTTGATTTGTTCTTCTGGAATACCAATTGCAAGTAATTGTTCTTTTAATTTTTCAAAAGTGGTGTTATCATCTGAAGTTTTTGGTTGCGCTTGAAATAAAACAATTGGACGAATATATTTACCTCCACTTTTTTCTTCCTCAATTGCAAGTAATTCTAACTTACGTTGTAAGTGTAAAGCACTATTAATAACTTCTGTTTTGTCGTGATGATTATAAACAATGACAGGCAGTTTAACCATGTGTTCCTTTTTCAATTCTATTGCAGGTACAAGACTTACAATGTTACTGTTGTTTTTTGGGGTTGCAGTTAAATCTAACACAAAAGAAGGATTTAAATTATTCAGCATCTCAACACTCAAATCACTTTCAGCATTGTGACTTTCATCCACTACTAAAACTGGATTTAAACCTCTTATCACATTGATTAATGCTGTATCATCTACATCTTCTAAAAGGTGAGATTTATCGCCTGATTCAAGAGCAAACGAAGCCAACTGCCCATTTTCTTGATAAACCTTTCTATCGTCTTTATTTCTTGCTCTAAGGCTTGAAAAACTCATCACTATAATGGAAAGTTGATCTTTAACTACACTTGGATTAAAATTAGAACCTTGTAACAAATCTTTCTTCTCATACACTTCAACTCTATGGTTGAAAAGACTGTTTAACTTTTGCCGATATGGATGGTCTGGATTACTTAAACTCGCAACCGTTTGGTCTAATAAATTACTCCAAGGTACTAACCAAATTACTGCTTTTGGTAAATCAGAATTATATGCATTGAATATTGAACTTAAAGCATTGCAAGCTATAAAAGTTTTACCTCCCGCTGTTGGAACTTTTATACTCACGTGGGGTGCTTTTTTGATGTTGTTTTTGTAAGGTTGCATTCCCTCATCTGACAACGGGTTATATGGACCAATTTTATCTTCCCAATATTTATTGAAAGAATCATCAATTCTTTTATGGATTTGTAAGTATTCTAAAAAACTTTCTAAATCCTTAATTACTTTATGTTGATAGCTTTTTAATTCCATATTAGAAACGAGTTACATCACGAGGGATTTTTTTAAATACAATGTTGTTTGCCATCATAAATTCTTTGGATAACAAGCAATTGTCTGCATAAATTACATATTGCTGACTTTTAGTTTTTATTTCGGAAAGCAAATCATAATCTAAGGTTGTTTCAGCAGATTTATCATAAATAAAATAGTATGAAGTTTCTTCCTTTTTACCTAAAAAATAAACTGAATCATCATTTGTAGGTTTGATATAAGGACTTCTTGTTTCGCTGTACCAAATGTATTCTCTGATTTTTTCTAAATTAATTTCTTCGTTAAGGTATTCGCTATTATCACCTACAAAAATTGGTTGACCTAATTCGTAGAAATCAAAACTACCATTTGTTCCTTCAACTTTTTTTGTTCCAGAACCATAACCTTTTATTACTCTTTTGACTCTTTCTGCGGTTACTTTTTCTGCATAATCTTCCATTTCAATAGAGATGAATTTACGATTGCCGCCATCTTTTTTGTTTAAATTCAAAAGTGCATGAGCAGTTGTACCCGAACCTGAAAATGAGTCTAAAACGATTGAATTTTTACCGCAAACTAATTTTAATAATTGTTCTATTAACTTAACAGGTTTAGAATAATCAAATGATTTGGCTCCAAAAATGTTTTTTATATCTTTACTCGCATCAGAATTAAAAGCAATATTTTCTAACATAGAATTAGGTTTAACACCCTTAGATACGATATTTCCATTTATATCCTTTACTAAGCTTTCCTTTTCTTCGTTTAAATATAATTTATAGCTAACAGACCAAACATCTTTTTCTTTTTTAAATACAATTCTGTTTTCTTGTAATCTCTTGTTAAATTTATGAATATCACATCTCCATTGATAATTTAATCCATTTAAAATAGTGCCATCTGGACAAGTGATATCGTAGTGTAAACCAGGTCTATCACCAATACTAGCATCATGTAAATTTCTTAACTGATATGGACCACGAGTAGATAAATATTCATCTTGGTTTTTATATGCTTTAACTGTCTTATCAGGAAGTGGTAAATTAAAAAGACTTAAACTTTCTTTACTTTTTGAATATGAGAGTATATATTCGTGACTTATCGCAACGTATTTGGCATCATTTTGACTGCCTGCTGCTTTTTTCCAAATAAAATTAGCAACAAAGTTATTTATCCCAAAAATTTCATCACACATCAATTTTAAATTATTTACTTCGTTATCATCAATAGAAATAAATATTATACCGTTTTTTGAAAGCAATTGATGAAGCAATTTTAATCTTGGATACATCATACACAACCACTTATCGTGACGGCTTAAATCCTCCCCATCTTTACCAACAACTTCCCCTAACCATTTTTTTATTTTTGGATGGTTTACATTGTCGTTATATACCCAATGTTCATTACCTGTATTATAAGGAGGGTCTATACAGATACAATCTACTTTTCCTTCGTATTGAGGAAGTAAAGCTTTTAAAGCTTCAAGATTATCGCCATGTATGATTATATTACCTGAATTGGTTGGATTATCCGATTGAACACCATTATCAAAACCGTAATTATGTTCTAACACTTTAAATGGAACATCTCTATTATGATTAATGACTTTCTCTTTTCCTATCCAATGTAATGTCGGCATCCTACTTCGTTTTCGTTTTTGCAAACAAAAATAACATAATCAGTTGTAAACAACCGATTATTATCAATCATAATATTTCAATCAGTTGCTTATAATTTTCCGTTATGGAAAACAAAGGAAATACAAGGGTTAGAAAATCAGAAATACCATCAGAAGTAGTTGATTTTGGCATTCGTATTTCTGAAATAATAAAAGAAAAAGGTTTAAAATTAAGACACGTTGCTCACGATTCAGACCTAGACGTTGAGAATCTTCGCAAATACATAAAAGGTAAACAAGAAATGAAAATAAGCACGATGATAAAAATCGCTCGTGCTTTGGAAGTTGAAATTGGTGAGTTGTTTGAGGGGATTAGGTGAGGAGGTAATAGATAAAAGTACTATTTTATCTACAGTTTTTGAAGTTCTATATTTTCTCCAAATAATTTATTTTTTGCGACTTTGTTTTTTTGCCATTTTATCCAAATCAGCAAGGGTTTTTAAATAGTCTTTTTCAACCGCACTGAGTGTTTTCGCTTTGTATTTTTTGTATTCTTCAATTGCTTTGTCATGCGCTTGGTGGTACGATATTGTTCCTGCACCATCCAATACTTTACGACCCGTTGAAGATAATATATTGTCCAACTCTTTGATATAATCAGCCATGCGCATTTCTTTTTCTTCAATGGCGTTTAATTCTGCTAAATCAAAATAAGCGGCTACTAAATTATTGAGCACTTTCAATTCTTTTTCTTCTAAGAAATTTTTAGCAACCAAGGCTTCTGCCTGAGTTGGTTCTTCGCCTTTAAATGTTGTAAGTCCTACAAAAGGTTTGTCGCTATCTACGCGCATATAAATTACTTCACTGGCAGTTTTTCCGTGTGCAGCATAATGCAATTTGTTCTGAACAATTTTGAAAAATCGAACACTTTCATCACTTTTGGAGTCATAATCGGTAGCAGTGGAATATAAATCCAGTACTTGCCTGTACATTACTTTTTCACTGGAACGAATTTCACGAATTCTATCCAATAACTCTTTCCAAAACACACCACCTCCGAGATTTTTTAGACGTTCATCGTCCATTGTAAACCCTTTTACAATGTATTCTTTCAGTCGTTGGGTTGCCCATTGACGAAAACGAGTACCTTGAATAGATTTCACTCGGTAACCAACAGAAATGATTACATCGAGGTTGTAATATTCTATCTCTCTTTCTACCTCTCGATTTCCTTCCATTCGAACTTGTCGGAAATTCCGACGAGTTGAATTTTGTTCTAATTCTTCTTCTTTATATATATTTGAAATATGTTCTGTAATAGTGCTTCTACTTTTACCAAAAAGTTGAGCCATTTGCTCTTGTGTTAACCAAACCGTTTCATTCTCTAGTTTAACATCAACCTTCGTTAAACCATCCTCAGTTGTGTACAATATAATTTCACTCATAGCTCAATAAAATCAGTAAAACTCACTTATTCAACAAAAAAGGTAGTTAGTATTCTTATATTTTCCAAAAAATCGAACGATATAAAATACGAAACATTCTTAAATGGATGGTAATATTATAGTATTTACAGGGGTTTCAGCGCTTCTATTTCCCAATACAAAACTTACTAAAGATATTCCCCAACAAGTCATCTGTAGATATATCCCCCGTAATATTCCCCAAGTGGTACATCCCTTGACGAATATCCATCGCGATAAAATCACCTGTCGTTCCATTTTCTAGTCCTTCCGAAGCTGCTTGTAAAGCAACCGCCGTTTTTTGTAACTCCTCCACGTGACGCGCATTGGTAACAATTACCTCTTGTTGGATATCCACGCCTTGCGTAATTTGATCCACCATCCAAGTCGATAATTTAGAAATTCCTGCACCTGTTAAGGCAGATAAGGACAAGGATGGAACATTTTCAGTTAAGGTAACTTGCTGTACATCCGTTTTATTGAGAACTAACAATACATGTTTATCGGAATTGTTTGCTTGAATTTCGCTAGCCCAGCTTGCAACTTCTTGCACATCATTGCGCGTTGCATCAGCAAGAACCAACACCAATTGTGCTTGTTGTATTTTTTGTTTGGAACGTTCGATACCAATCGCTTCAATTTTGTCGCTGTCGGAATCACTTAATCCCTCGCGAATTCCTGCGGTATCAATCAAACGGAACAAAATTCCATCGATGTTTAAGGTTTCTTCAATCACATCGCGGGTTGTACCGGCGATATCACTCACGATGGCACGTTCTTCGCCCAATAATTGGTTCAATAAGGTACTTTTACCCGTATTTGGTGCGCCGACAATGGCCACTGGAACACCATTCTTTAATGCATTCCCTAAATCAAACGAACGAATTAATTTTTGGATATACATCAACACCTCTTTTACCAAGGCTTTTAATTCTGTACGATCTGCAAATTCTACGTCTTCTTCCGCGAAATCCAACTCCAACTCTACCAAACTCGCAAAGTGGATTAACTTCTCGCGTAAGTCGCGTAGCTCATTCGAAAACGTACCGCGTAATTGGTTCATCGCGACTTGGTGTGCACGCTTGCTTTGGGACGAAATCAAATCTGCCACCGCTTCTGCTTGCGACAAATCCATTTTTCCATTCATAAACGCACGCATCGTGAATTCACCTGGTTGGGCCGTACGACAACCCTGTGCTATCAGTAATTGTAAAATTTGCTGTTGGATGTAGGTCGAACCATGACACGCAATCTCTACGGTTGGTTCGCCTGTAAAACTTTTACCACCATGCAGTACTGTCAACAATACCTCATCGATGATCTCTTCCCCATTTCGTATGCGACCAAAATGCGCGGTATGTGAAACTACCTCACTTAAATTCTTCGAAAAAATAGATGAAACAATCGCTAATGCTTTTTCGCCAGAAACACGAATTACGGCAATGGCTCCCATTCCATTTGCGGTTGAAAGGGCACAGATAGTATCTTGATTGATCATGATTTTAAATCTAAATTATTTTCAAAAATCTAAAAATTAATTGAAAGTCGCGCAATTTATTTGTCAGATAATTAAATAAAAGCGTATCTCAAGTCACTGACGAATTATTAATTAATGCATTATGGTTACAGCCAGTGTTTTAATAAAAATAATTTATGGATTGCATTAACAATCAAAATAAAAAATTATTAAATATTTTTTTCAATTTTATAAAAAAACGAACATGGTAAACGTAAGAATCTATTTGAAACAAGAACACAATGCTAAAGAACTTGTGCAACTTTTATTGGAAAACAAATTAATAGCATCAGCATCAATTGATCAAAACAATGTTTTGTATAATCTAGAGAATAATGAAGTAACTGAACATATTTATACAGTAATCACTTCACAATCGAAGTCACTACTTTTCAAGGATATTGTTGAAAAAGTGGAGTCGCACTTAGGAGAACAGCCACCGATTCATTGTACACCAATTGTAGCTTCCAACAAAGTATTTGATGACAGTATTCGGTCAAAAACAAAGAAAATTTAACCATGGAGAGCACAAAAAATAAATACATACTACTATCCTTAATTCTGGTAGAAATTGTATTTTTTACCATTATTTGTTTTACTGAAAATAGTATATATCGTTACTTGTTTGTTGCGCTCTCTTTTGTTTTAAGTCTTATAATTATTAAACAATTACAAGAACAAAAAACCACGTAAAATCCAAGGTAGAAACTCGTTTATTTTTTTCTAAAGAATATTCGAATTGGAATCCCTGAAAAGTTAAAGTTTTCTCGAATTTTATTTTCCAAGAAACGCTTGTAACTCTCCGCTACATATTGTGGTAAATTACAGAAAAATGCAAATGCAGGTGCATGTGTTGGTAATTGTGTCACATACTTAATTTGCACATATTTACTTTTTACCGAAGGTGGTGGAGTTGCGTCAATGATTGGTAATAACAAGTCGTTCAAGTCCGAAGTAGAAACTTTCTTAATACGGTTGGAATAAACTTCCATCGCTGTTTCCAATGCTTTGTGAATACGTTGTTTGGTTACAGTAGAAGTAAAAATAATTGGAACATCGTTGTACGGTGCCAACTCTTCGCGTAATTTCTCTTCGTATTGTATCATGGTCATGTGATCCTTCTCTACTAAATCCCATTTATTTACCAATACCACTACTCCTTTATGATTTTTTTCAATCATATAGTAAATCACCAAATCTTGTTTTTGTAATCCTTCCGTAGCGTCAATCATCAAGACACAAACATCTGAATTTTCAATCGTTCTCACCGAACGAAGGGTCGAATAGTATTCAATGTCTTCCGTTACTTTCGCTTTTTTACGAATTCCTGCTGTATCAACCAAAATAAAATCGAATCCAAAGGCTTTATAACGCGTATTAATCGCGTCACGCGTAGTTCCAGAGATATCGGTTACAATGTTTCGTTCTTGACCCGTAATCGCGTTTACAAACGAGGATTTGCCCACATTTGGTTTTCCAACAATCGCAATACGTGGAGTATCTGTATCATCTTCAAAAGGAGCGTTTTTATCAAAACATTTTACTAGATCGTCTAATAATTCACCTGTACCACTACCATTGGCTGCAGAAAGATCATATACTTCTCCTAATCCCAAAGACCAGAATTCAGCCGACATTCCAAAACGCAAAGCACTATCTACTTTATTAGCAACGATAAACACTTTCTTTTTAGACTTACGAAGCATCGCAGCAACTGTCTCATCTAAATCTACAATTCCAGTTGTAACATCCAACACAAACAAAATCACGTTTGCTTCTTCAATCGCTAATTTTACTTGTTTACGAATTTCCCCTTCGAAAATATCTTCCGAACCATGCACATATCCTCCTGTATCGATTACCGAAAAAGGTACGCCATTCCACTCACCACGTCCGTAAATACGGTCACGTGTTACCCCACTCACCTCTTTCACGATCGCATTTTGCGATTCTGTTAATCGATTGAAAATTGTAGATTTTCCTACATTTGGTCTACCTACGATTGCTATTATATTGCTCATTATCTTTATTTGTTGAAGTAAATTAAAATTTCGGTTTGCCTCAAAAAACCTAATTTATTTTCCCTTCAATCTATTTAATTACTATTTATATTTTCTCTCGCCTCACAACGTCTCTCTTCACACGTCACACCTCACACATCACTTGGTTCCTGAGCTGCTCCATTGAGCCTGCCGAAATGCGCCTCAGAACGTCACTCGTCACTCGTCACTTCGTCACTCTCAATACCCGTACTTCTTCAACTTCACTTCCGATTCTCTCCAATCCTTATCCACTTTCACAAAGGTTTCAAGGAAAACTTGTTTCCCTACAAATCCTTCGATGTCTTTACGTGCTTCACGGCCGATGCGTTTTAACATCATGCCACCTTTTCCGATGATAATACCTTTTTGAGAATCCCGTTCAACCACAATTACCGCACGAATCCGAATGATATTTTCTTCCACTTCGTATGTATCGACTTCTACTTGGCACGAATACGGCACTTCTTTCTCGCAATGTAAGAAGATTTTCTCGCGTATCATCTCCGAAACGAAGAAACGTACAGGTCTATCGGATAAATCATCTTTATCGAAATAAGGTGGAGAAACTGGTAATAACTCCAAAATACGTTGCCATACCCAGTCTTTTCCAAAACCATGTAAGGCAGAAACAGCGATAACTTCCGCATTTGGAACTTTTTCTTTCCAATACGCTAAACGCGTTTCTACTTGGTCTTGTTTTCCAAGATCCACTTTGTTAACAATACAGAGTACTGGAATTTTTAATTTTTTTACACGCTCTAAAGTTGCAGCGTGATTCATTTCGCTTTCGTAAATATCGGTGATAAAAAGTAAAATATCTGCGTCTTTGAACGAAGATTCTACGTAACTCATCATCTGTTCATGCAATTTATACGATGCATTTACCACTCCAGGAGTGTCAGAAAAGACGATTTGGTAGTCTTCTTCGTTAACAATACCATGAATTCTGTGTCTTGTTGTCTGTGCTTTGGAAGTAACGATAGAAAGTTTTTCACCCACTAACTGGTTCATTAACGTAGACTTACCTACGTTTGGACTTCCTACAATGTTTACAAATCCTGCTTTATGTGACATTATTATGAATTATTTATTAAATAAAGTTTGGAGTACAAAGAAACAAATTATATCTTTGTACCGCAATTAAAGTTTAGTACTTTATTTGAATATAGTGCGGGGTGGAGCAGTTGGTAGCTCGTCGGGCTCATAACCCGAAGGTCGTCCGTTCGAGTCGGGCCCCCGCTACCAAAACAAAAGGAATCTAGAAATAGATTCCTTTTTTGTTTTTAACAACCAAATTTTATACCGTGTAAATATCCATTTAGGCAAAAAAAATAGGCCGTCCTTTTGAGACAGCCTATTTTAAAACTTAATTTATTGGAATTAATCTTTGACCTTTTTAGCTCTAAAACTTCCAGAAAAAGAATATTGTTTTGAATCACTAAACGAAGAAACTTTCCCATCAAAAGTACCTTTGATTGCGCTTGTTGCAGAATAATCATCGGATTTCGTAACAGTAAGTGTACAGTTATCTCCTGATTGAAGACATGTAAAAAACTCGTCTGATTTTTTACTCGTCGTGAGCATAACATATTTAATTGGTTCTCCAGCATTTATGTCAACTAAAGGAAAAGTAGTGTTTCCAATTGCGAAAGAAGCTTTAGAAGCACCTGATTTATCCATAAAATAAATCGTTAATGTATCATCTTTCGCAGCGTTTATTCCACGCAACACCATTGCTGTAGTGTCTTGAAACGTTTTACATAAAGCACCATCATTTAAGCCATCCAATAATCCTTGCTCATTAAAGGTTTTGTCTTTAAAGAAATACGTAGAACCATTAAAGGTTGCTGTAAATTGAAAATCCGTATCTTCTACTGGCGCTTTAACTACTGCCATTGAGATAGAACAAACCTGCCCAGCAATAGTGAACGAAAACAAAGCATTTCCTACTGAAGAAGGCGTACCAGAAACAGTAAATGTTAAACTTCCGTTACCAGTCTCAAAAGTACCTGCTTGCAAAGTTGCTGTTAAACCAAGAACACTAGTAGAACTAATGCTTTGTGATGAATAACCGCCACCGTTTCCACCAGTATACGTTATCACAAAAGAAACATTAGATGCTAATTCACCATTATTCAATGAACCATTCACTGAAACCCCGGCACAATTTAAAGAAGCAATTTTTCCAGGGCAAATACCTCCGGTTGTCCATGTTGGAAATCCATCACAAAATGATAAACTTTGATTTTGAGTTCCTGGTGTCAAAGAAACCCAAGTAGAACCATCCCAATATTTCATTTCACCAGCTTTTGCTCCAGATTTAAATGTGCCTTCGGGACCTTGTGGACCTGTTGCTCCAATATCTCCCTTATCTCCTTTTGGACCAGGTTGACTATTTGCGGAATACAATGCAAACGGCACACTCAATAACTGGCTTGTAGTTATTAACGAATAACTTGTTCCACCTGCTAGATCTGTTTCTGTTTTTACAAAGTATGGTCCTTTTGACCAATCAATACTTGCGAAAGTTCCACTTACAACTGTTCCGCCACCGATAGCGATGCTCACCAATCCATTGGCATTGGAAGTTGGTGTATGTGTTTCTACATATGCTGCCGATCCAATTTCAGAACCTTGCAACAAACTGATTTTCATTCCAACTTTTTTGTTAGCAACAAAGGCATTATCGGCTCCTCGCACTACTGCTTGGTAGCTAAAACTTTGTGGAGCTTGTGCCCATAAACTTGCGGATAATAATACCGCTGATAAAACTGTGAAAATTTTCTTCATACTTACTGATTTTTAATGATTTTAAACGTTTGTACTTTTTTACCCTCGTTGTGTACTTCAACGAAATACGTTGCTACTGGCAATTGTTTCATATCGATGGTAGTTTCTTCTGAAAGCATCGATGCTTCCGAAATTACTTTTCCTTCCAAATTAATTAGCTTATAAGCTAACTTTTCTTGCCTGTAATTACCAACGCGCAAGTTTAAGTTTTCCGTTGTAGGATTTGGAAAAGCATTCAACGTAAAGTTAAATTTGTTTTCCTCTAAACTCAAGGTAGAAATTTCAAAAGCATGTTGCACCCCTTGACTCACCGAGCCAGAAGTGTTTGAAACACTTTGATAAGCCACTTGTCCGATGGAATAACTTATCGATCCTGACGCATTAGAAGTTCCGCCACCTGATGCGTTTACCAATGTTTGTCCGAAGACAAAAGCGCAGAATACAAGGCAACTTGTGGTTAATATTGTTTTTTTCATAGGCTTGTTGTTGTAATTAAGAGACTAAAACACATAAAAATTATTATTTGATAATTGATAAGTTATTGAAATTAAGCGATTAAATTACGTAAAAAATTTATTTCACAGAAATCCCCTTAGGTTAATAAGGTATGGTGGGTTTATCATTTAAATAATTATTATAAGTGCAACATTCTTATATAAGTTGTTTCTAAGCATTACATTAACACAAGCAACTAGTTATTTACTAGTATTAGAAAATATACAATTTCCTGAAGGTGTTAATATTTCAGAAATTGTACCCCATAAGTATCAAGTGTAACTTTCAACATTATATGAAATTAAATTAGTCCATTATCACTACTTTATTGTGCATGATTTTAACAGCATCACTAGTTACCTGATAAACACCTTTCGCTAAGTGAGACAAATTCAATAATTGAACTTCTAAATTTTCCACAGTGAAATCGAAAACTTCTGCACCCATTAAATTCATAATTTTATACGAACCTGATGGTAATCCAGCAATGTTGAAAATACCTTGGTTAGGATTTGGATAGATACGGAATTCAACGTGGTTTGCATCCGCTATACCTGTTGTTTGTGCTTCAAATTTAACACAAGCAGAAGTAGCCTCGCAACCTTTCAACGAAACTTTCACTGCATAATTACCAGTTTTTGTAGGTAAAAATGTTTGTGTTGTTGCATTTGCTATTGCAGCAGTATTAGAATCACAATCTAACCATTGGTATGTATCGTTCGAAGTGGAAGCTGCTAATGATCCATTTTGTAAAGTTGCTGAAACAATTGGTTTATCATTAATTGTCAAATTCAAGGTAACGATTGAATCACATCCGCTTTTAGCAACTAATTTGTGCGTAGCAGAATTGGTAGATGCTGTATACGTTTTACCATCGATCCAAGTATAACTTACACAAGCTGTTTTAGTATCTGCTCCTGTTTTTACTGGATTAATCGTAAGGTTTAAAGTTACGATAGAATCACATCCGCTTTTAGCAACTAATTTGTGTGTCGCTGTAGTGTTAGATGCAGTATAAGAGTTTCCATCGATCCAAGTATAACTTACACAAGCTGTTTTAGTATCTATTCCTGTTTTTACTGGATTAATTGTCAAATTCAACGCAACGATAGAGTCACAACCGTTTTTAGCAGTTAATTTGTGCGTAGCGTTATTATTAGATGCTGTATACGTTTTCCCATCGATCCAAGTATAACTTACACAGGCTGTTTTAGTATCTATTCCTGTTTTTACTGGATTAATTGTCAAATTCAAGGTAACGATAGAATCACATCCGTTTTTAGCAACTAATGTATGCGTAGCTGTAGTGTTTGATACGGTATACGTTTTTCCATCGATCCAAGTATAACTTCCACAGGCTGTTTGTGTATCTACTCCTGTTTTTACTGGATTAATTGTCAAATTCAACGTAACGATAGAATCACATCCGCTTTTAGCAACTAATGTGTGCGTAGCGTTATTGGTAGATGCTGTATACGTTTTCCCATCGATCCAAGTATAACTTACACAAGCTGTTTGAGTATCTACTTCTGTTTTTACTGGATTAATCGTAAGGTTTAAAGTTACGATAGAGTCACATCCGTTTTTAGCAGTTAATTTGTGCGTAGCGTTATTATTAGATGCTGTATACGTTTTCCCATCGATCCAAGTATAACTTACACAAGCTGTTTGAGTATCTATTCCTGTTTTTACTGGATTAATCGTAAGGTTTAAAGTTACGATAGAGTCACATCCGTTTTTAGCAACTAATTTGTGTGTCGCTGTAGTGTTTGATGCCGTATACGTTTTTCCATCGATCCAGGTATAACTTTCACATGCTGTTTTAGTATCTATTCCTGTTTTTACTGGATTAATTGTCAAATTCAAGGTAACGATAGAGTCACATCCG
>CANHRS010000010.1 GCA_947463445.1 Flavobacteriia bacterium
TAGATGATGAAGGGAATGAATTAATTTTACCTAAATCAGAACAAATTCCTGCAGATTATTTCAAAAAAGGAGAATCTATTCGTGCGGTTGTATCTAAAGTGGATATGCGTAATTCAAATCCGGTGATTATTTTATCTAGAACAGCACCAGAGTTTTTAGAGCGTTTATTCGAATTGGAAGTTCCTGAAGTATTTGATGGATTAATTACAATCAAACGTATCGTACGTGAACCAGGAGAAAGAGCCAAAGTAGCAGTAGAAAGTTACGATGACCGTGTAGATCCAGTTGGGGCATGTGTTGGTATGAAAGGATCTCGTATCCATGGAATTGTTCGTGAATTACGCAATGAAAATATCGATGTAATCAACTTTACTACAAATACACAATTATTTATTCAACGTGCACTTTCTCCAGCAAAAATTACTGCTGTTGAAATTATCGAAGAAGAAAAACGTGCAAAAGTTTCGTTGAAACCAGACCAAGTTTCTTTGGCAATTGGTAGAGGAGGAAACAATATCAAATTAGCGACTAAATTAACAGGTTATGAAATCGATGTTTACCGTGATGGTGAAGTGGATGTAGACGATGTAGATTTAGAAGATTTCGCAGATGAAATCGAAGGATGGATTCTAGATGAATTAAAAGCAATCGGTTGTGATACTGCAAAATCTGTACTTGAAATAGGAGTAGAAGATTTAGTAAACAGAACAGATTTAGAAGAAGAAACAATTCAAGAGGTATATAAAATACTTCGTGCAGAATTTGAATAATAGTAAATGTGTGTACACGTTGCACACATTTTTTATACCATTAAGTCGCACAAAAAGTTAACCTGTATTTTTACAGGAAGAAATAAAAAATATGGCCGGAAAAACACAAAGATTAGGCAAGGTAGCAGGAGAATTGAATGTTGGAATATCCACGTTAACAGAATTCTTGCAATCGAAAGGAGTATCAATTGACCCAAATCCAAACTCAAAATTGGAAGGGGAACATTATGATCTATTACGCCGCCAATTTGCAGACGATCAATCGCTTAAAGAACAAGCGAAATTAAGCGCTGTGAAACGTGAAAAAAGAGAGACAGTTAGTTTAACTGATGCAAAGTCAGATACTAAGTCTTCAAATGACGATGAGGAAGATGATTTCGACCCAAGTATTTTGGAGAAAGTTAAAGCACAAACTCCTATAGTAACTCCTCCAGTTGTTAAAGAAGAAGTTAAAGTGGAAACACCAATCGAAAATGATTCGAAAGAACCTGCAATGGATGGTGGTGCTAAAACACTTGGAGAAGGAGATATGCAATTACAAGTGTTAGGTAAAATAGATTTAGATAAAATCAATTCCAAAACACGTCCAGATAAAAAGAAAAAACCGGAAAAAGAGGTAAAATCAAAACCGGAAAATACACCAAAGGTTGCGGCTAAATCTGAGGTGAAACCAGTTGTTGATACACCAAAAGTTGTTGAAACTCCAGTTGAGGTAGAGCCAGTTGCTGTAAAAGAACCGGAAGCACCTAAAGAAATTGAAACGATTCGTGCAGAACGAAAAGTGCTTACTGGACCTACTGTACTTGGTCGTATTGAACTTCCTGTTGATAAACCTAAAACAGACCATCGCCCAGCAAGACCGGGGGATGAACCACGTAAAAAAAGAAAGAGAATCAAGAAAATTGATCCTACTAAAGCTGCTACGGGTACTCCTGCGATTAATGATCCTAAGGCAGGTCAAACAAAAGAACGTAAATTCTTAGGGAACTCTAGACCAATTGGTAACGCTCCAAAAGTTGCTCCAACGGAAAGAGATATTCAAAAAGAAATTAAAGATACATTAGCACGTTTATCGAATACAGGTTCCAAATCTAAAGGATCCAAAAATAGAAGAGCTAAAAGAGATAGTAATTTACAACGTCGTGAACAAGAAGCTTTAGACGCTGAATTACAAGAAAAAGTATTAAAACTTACGGAATTCGTTACAGTTTCTGAATTAGCTTCCATGATGAATGTAGGTCCAACACAAGTAATTTCAGCATGTATGTCTTTAGGGATCTTTGCTTCGATTAACCAACGTTTGGATGCTGAAACAATTCACATTATTGCAGATGAATTCGGATTTGAGACAGAATTCGTGAGTGCTGAAGTGCAGGAAGCTATTCCTACAGTAGAGGATAAGGAAGAAGATTTAATTTCTCGACCTCCAATCATTACCGTGATGGGACACGTAGATCATGGTAAAACTTCCTTGTTAGATAGAATTAGAAATGCAAATGTTACTTCAGGGGAATCAGGAGGTATTACACAACATATTGGTGCGTACTCAGTGGTACTTGGAGATGGTCGTAAAATGACGTTCTTAGATACTCCAGGTCACGAAGCATTTACTGCCATGCGTGCGCGTGGTGCCCAAGTAACAGACGTTGCAATTATCTTAGTTGCTGCGGATGATGACGTGATGCCACAAACAAAAGAGGCAATCTCTCACGCACAAGCTGCAAATGTACCAATGGTATTTGCGATAAATAAAATTGATAAAGATGGAGCAAATCCAGACCGTATTCGTGAACAACTTTCTGCTATGAATATTTTAGTAGAAGAATGGGGTGGTCAATACCAATGTCAAGAAATTTCTGCTAAGAAAGGATTGAATATCCAAGAATTGTTAGAAAAGGTATTGTTAGAAGCTGAAATCTTAAACTTAAAAGCAAATCCTAACAAAAATGCTGTTGGAACAGTAATTGAATCTTCCTTAGATAAAGGAAAAGGATATGTAACAAATATGTTAGTAGAAGCTGGTACTTTAAGTATTGGGGATGTTGTTCTAGTAGGACGTAATTACGGTAAAGTGCGTGCTATGCATGACGAACGTGGTGCGAATATTAAAATTGCTGGTCCAGCAACGCCAGTATCTATTTTAGGTATCAACGGAGCTCCTAATGCAGGGGATAAGTTCCATGTATTAGACGATGAAAAAGAAGCAAGAAGTATTGCTACAAAAAGAGAACAATTGTATAGAGAACAAGGTTTACGTACAACGAAACATATTACATTGGAAGAAATTGGTCGTCGTTTGGCAATCGGAGATTTCAAAGAACTTAACTTGATTATCAAAGGTGACGTGGATGGTTCTATTGAAGCACTTTCGGATTCCTTACAAAACCTTTCTACGGAAGAGATTGCAGTAAAAATCGTGCATAAAGGTGTTGGTGGAATTACAGAAGCAGATATCAACTTGGCTTCCGCTTCAGATGCAATTATCCTTGGATTCCAAGTTCGTCCATCGGTTGCTGCGCGTAAATTAGCGGATGCGGAACAAATCGATATTCGTTTGTACTCTGTAATCTATAAAGCGATTGACGAAATCAAAGCAGCGATGGAAGGTATGTTATCTCCTGAAATTGAAGAAATAGTGACTGGTTCGGCTGAAATCCGTGAGACATTCGATATCACCAAAGTTGGTACAATTGCAGGATGTTTCGTAACACAAGGTATCATCAAGCGTAACGCAAAAATCCGTGTTATCCGTGACGGAATTGTTCTTCACACAGGTAAACTTGGCTCATTGAAACGTTTCAAAGACGATCAAAAAGAAGTGAAACACGGTTACGAATGTGGTTTAAATATCGATAAATTCAATGATATCAAAATTGGTGATATCGTGGAAGCATTCGAAGAAAACGAAGTAGCTAGAAAATTATAAGTTATGAATTCTGAGTTATGAATTAAAACTCACCTATTAAACAAAAAAAAACCTGTTAAAATATTTAGCAGGTTTTTTTGTTTTTAGTTCTATATATTTTGTCGTCACTTCGTCACTCATAACACATCACTCATTTACCATTCCAATTGGTCATGGTTAATCCAATGCCGATAGTAGAAAATCCTTTGATGAATTCTTTTGCAATTTTGATACGCTCTTCTAGAGTTGCTTTTTCATGTGGGTTCCATTCACCTAGTACATAGTCAACTTGTTGTCCAGGTTTAAATTCGTCACCTACGCCAAAGCGTAATCGGGCATATTCTGTAGAATTTAAAACAGCTTGTATATCTTTTAGTCCGTTATGTCCTCCGCTACTTCCTTTACCCTTCATACGTAATTTCCCAAAAGGTAGCGCTAAATCATCTGTGATAACTAGGATGTTTTCCATTGGAATTTTTTCGGTTTGCATCCAATAATTAACTGCCTTTCCGCTTAAATTCATGAAGGTATTCGGTTTTAGAAGGAGAATTTGTCTTCCTTTATATTTAGCCTGAGCAAGCTCACCAAGTTTTTTTACTTCAAAAGATACTTCACATTCCTTTGCGAAAGCTTCCACGACCTTAAAGCCGATGTTATGACGTGT
Organism: Flavobacteriia bacterium; assembly: GCA_947463445.1. Taxonomy (GTDB): domain Bacteria; phylum Bacteroidota; class Bacteroidia; order Flavobacteriales_D; family Crocinitomicaceae; genus CANHVK01. Next base: position 4,340 of record CANHRS010000010.1, read on the forward strand.
TTCTTCGTATTTGTAACCTGGATTACCAAGGCCAATGATTAGATATTTCATAAGGATGTAAAAATACTATTTCACAATTAATTGAAAGCCCTTACCATGTATATTCATAATTTCTATGGTTGAATCTTCTTTTAATAATTTTCGCAATTTCGCAATATACACATCCATACTACGTCCATTGAAATAATTATCATCTCCCCAAATTGCACGTAAAGTTGCTTGGCGATCAATTACTTCATTGGTATTTTTCGTTAACAAACTTAAAAGTTGGTTTTCTTTTGTGGTTAATTTAACTACTCCAGTTGGTAAATATAACATGCGCGATTGAGCATCGAAGACAATAGCTCCAATTTTGATTTTACTATCTTCCATATGATTTTTAACGGAACTTCTTCTACTTATTGCTTCTATGCGCGCAATTAATTCTTCCATGGAAAACGGTTTTGTTAAATAATCATCTGCACCTACAGCAAAGCCTGCTAATTTATCTTCTTCTAGGGATTTTGCAGTTAAAAATAAAATCGGAATTTGTTTGTTTAATTCACGTATTTCTTTTGCTGTTGCAATTCCATCTAATATTGGCATCATGACATCCAAAATACAAAAATCAATTTTTTCAGAATTAAAATACTCTAACGCTATTTTCCCATTACGCGCTAATTTAACCTGGTATCCTTTGGATGTAAGAAATGTATGTAATAATAGCCCTAGATTGTCATCATCTTCAGCTAATAAAATAGTTAGTTTATTTTCCATGTTTAAATTTTAAATCGTTAATGGAATTTTGACACTAAATTCCGAACCTATATTTACTTGACTTTTTACTTTCAATTGCCATTGATTTAAAGTTACAATCGCTTTTACATAACTTAATCCGAGTCCAAAACCTTTCACATTATGTAAATTCCCAGTAGGAATTCGGTATAATTTATCGAAAATCTTTTCAATATGTTCCTTAGGTATTCCAATTCCTTCATCCTTTATAGTTAATTCGATGGATTGCTTGTTTTTCCTTAATTCCACTGTAACTTTTGGAATTTCTTTACTGTATTTTATAGCATTATCAATTAGGTTAGAAATGATATTTACGGTATGCATTTTGTCTGCAACGATATGAATTGGTGAGATATCTAAATTTTTCACGATCTCTCCACCAAGTGCTTTGATTCTAAATTGTGCATGTACACATAATTCCTCTACTATTTCAGTTAGATTAATTTGTTCCTTTTTTAATTCAATATCTTTTTTGTCAATAGCAGCACTTTGCAGGATTCGCTCCACAAGCAGTTCAAGTCTATTGTTTTCTTGATGAATCATCTGAACAAATGGTTCAGTTTTGGTGGATTCTTCTCCCATTAAATCTTTGTCACGAAGTGCTTGACAGGCAAGCGAAATAGTAGAAATTGGTGTTTTGAATTCATGCGTCATATTAGATATGAAGTCATTTTTTAATTCACTTAGTTTTTTTTGTGTGATGATAGTCTTGAACATATAGGATATTGCATATAGTATTAGTAATACTAGTAGAATACTTATACTAAATGGGATAAACATTTCATAAAAAAGGAATGATTTTTCGGTTGGAAATTTCAAATAAAGGTATAGACTTTCATCTATAATATTGGATGGAAATAATTGTGTTTTAAATGCATTAGCTGTATCTGCAGTACACGCGTAATGTGAGGTAGTTGTATTAAAATGAATTGCTTCATTACTTTCATTTTTAACAACAAAACGAAATTCTTTTGGAAGTTTATCCATTCTTGTCTCATATGCAATGATAGAATCAAGAAAGTGGATATCGATTCTTTTTTCTGGTGCAACAAACGTATTATCATGAAAGGCTACAAATAGCATCTCATTGATAAGTTTCGATTTTTTAAATATTTGTTGCATTATTCGTTGATCTAATTGATTAGATACGTTTTCGCTTTTATCTTGTTTTGACTTTACAATGTCTTGATTAAAAATTTGTTGAATATTTCGCACATCTTTTGCTAATACTTGATGCTCTGTTTTTAATCCAGATATAGTATCAAATGCAGAGCCTTGAATAATTAGGTATTTATTAAATTTTCCATTTTCAAGTAAAACCGTGTCGCGAACACGAATGCTTTCTTCAGAAGTAAGTAAATTTTGGAATTCTTTTTTTAATATGTCTTTATATTCAAATCCAAAATCTTTGTTGACAACATGTAAGTATTTACGAAGTTCTATTGCTTTTTCATGGCGAATTGCAATACGCTCTATTAGTGTTTTTACTTTGTCCTTAAATTCTTCCGATTTTTGATTATACTGTTGAGATACTTGGTAAAATTGAATTAGCAACAATGAAATCATCGCTAGTGATACAATCCCAATAATCCAATTAATTCTAATTTTAAGCATAGGTACAAATAAACATCCTAAAGTAAAATTAATCTTCGACTTGCAGTTTTACTTAACTTTTTTTAACGCTCTATGATTTTTGCTGCAGCCCCTGTAGAATTTTCTATTTCATGAATACATTTTACGTGTAATTCTTGTAAATTAGATTCTATGTATTCTATTGTTCTTGCTAAATCTTCTTGCGTTTGAATAGAAAAACCAATGCCAGCATCTATAAATTGCTGTGCTTCTGGGAATTTCGTAAATAAAGGACCAAAAATTACAGGTAATCCAAACACTACAGGTTCGAGTGTATTATGTAATTTCCCGGTAAATCCACCTCCAATAAAAGCGATTTTTCCATACGAGTATGCATTAGCTAATTTTCCAATACAATCCAGTAATAATATCGATTTATTATTTTCGTGCGTGTAGTTGGAATAGCGTACAATCTTGTTGTGAAAGAGTTTTTCAATGGATTGTAAATGATTTTCGGAAATATCGTGTGGCGCAATGATTATTTTCTCAGTGTCTTGTGTTAAATAACGATGGAATAATTGCTCTTCAACTGGCCAAGAGCTGCCTAAAATCAATGCTTTTTCTCCTTGAAGAAAATCTGCTATTACGGCATCTTGGGTGACTAATTTTTTATTTTCGATTACCTTATCAAAACGAGTGTCTCCGGTGACAATTACTTTATTGATTCCTATTGTTTGTAATAGCTGTTTTGTTTCTATATTTTGGACATAGAAATTATCGAATGCTTTTAAGGCTTTCCGAAAGTAACTTCCGTACCAACGAAAAAAAAATTGAGATGGCCGTAAAATACAACTAACACTGTACAAGGGTATTTTACGTTTTTTGATTTCAAAAATATAGTTTAACCAAAATTCATATTTGATAAAGAATACTGCTTTAGGGTTGAAATGACTTACTAATTTTTTTGCGTTTTTTGTGGTGTCTATCGGTAAATAGTAAACAAAATCAGCTGTGTGTTTTCGTTTATGGTAATGCTCCATGCCCGAAGGACTAAAGAAAGTGACAAGTATTTTGCATGTAGGATTTCTATCTTTTACTAAATTCATCACAGGTATTCCTTGATCAAATTCACCTAATGATGCACAATGAAACCAATAGACAGAGGTGTTTTCATTAATAATTGGTAATTTTTCCCAATAATTTTTTCGACCTTGAATCCATGCTTTTGCTTTTGGATGATAACTTTGAATCAACCATAAAAAAAACGCATATGCCCTTATGGATATATTGTAGAATAACGCCATGGACTAGTTGTAATAAAAATCTTTTGGTTTAGTTTTATAAATTGGGATTAACCAACCAGCTCTGAAGCCATTAAGGTTGTCATAACGCATACTTTTTGAAACTTCTTCTGTAGGTTGGTCAAAGAATATATTTCTTTGGTTGAATGTATATCCTTGTAAAAAATAAAATCCAGCATAGAAATTAATGAGTTCACTATTAGACATATATGCATATCCTAAAAATGCATGGGTAGAAAAACCACCAGTTAATCGATCGTAGCCTTTACGATAATCTAGTTCTACTTGAGGAATTACTTGTTTATTAGATTCAATACGAATATGATATTGCATGTATCCAGCACCCGCTTGAATAAAGATTCCAGAGTTTGGATTTGAGCCTAGTAGTGGAAATAACTTTCCAAAAGAGAGATTGGCATTGTAACCTCTCGAAAAAAGTAAAATTGCTGCAATATCTCCATTTATATCTGTAATGTTGCCATACGAATCTCTTAGATTTTTTAAGATGTCTACAGTTTTAATTTGATTTCCAAAAAAGAAGTTTATGTCCGTACCGAAAAACCAGTTTCGTTTGGTTTTATAACCAGCATTAAACCCCAGGTTATTTAATAAACCAAAGCGTTCTTGTAAATTATTCGTTGGTTGATTTATACCGTAATGTATGCCAATCCATGGAGTGGCAATTGTTTCAGAGCTTATATTTCGCTGTGCAATAAGCGAAGTGGACAGAATAGTAAATAATAAAAGTAACTGTCGATGCATGAATCAAAGATACGTTGAAAAATGAAATTAACGATATGTGTTAAAAAAGGATTTGAAATTTCGTGTTTAAAAGTATGAATATTTTAATGTTTTAAATTCAAAATAATTACTTTTGTATATTGGACTCAAAAGTATTGTTAATACTCAAATTACTGAAAAAAAACTACACATGAAAAAAATACAAATGGTTGATTTGCAGTCTCAGTATAACAAAATAAAGACAGAAATTGATACTGCAATCATAGATGTGATTGAACAAGCAAGTTTTATTAATGGTCCAGAAGTTAGTGAATTTCGTTCTGATTTAGAAAAATATTTGAATGTAAAACATGTAATTCCATGTGCGAATGGCACAGATGCTTTACAAATTGCATTAATGGCTTTGGGTTTAAAACCAGGAGATGAGGTAATCACACCTTCTTTTACCTATATCGCTACTACAGAGGTGATTGCTTTATTGCAATTAGTGCCTGTTTTTGTAGATGTTTTACCAGATACTTTTTGTATTGATCCTTCTAAAATAGAAGAAGTAATAACCCCAAAAACAAAGGCGATTGTACCAGTACATTTGTATGGACAATGTGCAGATATGGATGCTATATTAACTATTGCAAAAAAACACCAACTTGCGGTTATTGAAGATACTGCCCAAGCAATTGGAGCTGCGTATACGCACAAAGATGGTTCAGTTTCAAAAGCTGGAACAATGGGTGATATTGGATGCACGTCTTTTTTTCCTTCTAAAAATTTAGGCTGCTATGGCGATGGTGGTGCAATGTATACAAATGATGCACATTTAGCTGCTAGCTTAAAAATGATTGCAAATCATGGACAAGTTATTAAATACAATCATGAAGTTGTAGGATGTAATTCTAGATTAGATACTATTCAAGCAGCAATTTTAAAAATTAAATTAAAAGATTTAGATAATTATTGTATTGCACGACAAAAAGTTGCAGCGTATTATGATGTAGCTTTTGCTTCAGTAAAGCAAATTACAATTCCTGCTAGAAATCCTAAATCTTCCCATGTTTTTCATCAGTATACGGTTAAATTAGAAGGCATCGATAGAGCCGCTTTAGTGGATTATTTGTCTGAACATGGAATTCCATCGATGATTTATTATCCGCTGCCTGCGCACAAGCAAGGAATGTTTAAATCATTTGGTAAAGAGAATCAAGATTTGCCAGTTACTAATTTATTGACAACACAAGTGCTTTCATTTCCAATACATACAGAAATGGAGGAGGAACAATTAGCATATATTACAAAACATATCATTCATTTTATAAAAACAAACGCATGAAAAAAATAGCCGTTATTGGTACAGGTTATGTAGGGTTAGTTACTGGTACTTGTTTTGCAGAAACGGGCAATCAAGTAATTTGCGTAGATAATAATGCTGCTAAGGTAGATAAGATGCGTAATGGAGAGATTCCGATTTACGAACCACATTTAGATGTTTTATTCGAACGGAATATCAAAGCAAATCGTTTGGTTTTTACAACAGATTTACAAGAAGGTATTAAAGATGCTGAAATTATTTTTTTAGCATTGCCAACACCTCCAGGTGAAGATGGGTCTGCGGATTTATCTTACATACTAGGAGTAGCAGAAGAATTAGGGAAAATCATTACGGATTATAAAGTGGTAGTTGATAAGAGTACAGTCCCAGTTGGTACTGCAGAGAAAGTACGTCTAGCGATGGCGAAAAATGCAACGGTTGACTTTGACGTAGTTTCTAATCCAGAGTTTTTACGCGAAGGTTTTGCTGTAGATGATTTTATGAAACCAGATCGAGTTGTAATTGGAACTTCTTCGGACCGTGCGAAAAAAACTATGGATCAATTATACAAACCATTTGTTCGTCAAGGTAATCCAATTCTTTTCATGGATGAAAAATCTGCAGAATTAACCAAATATGCAGCTAATTCATTTCTTGCAACGAAAATTACGTTCATGAACGAAATTGCAAATTTTTGTGAGTTAGTTGGTGCGGATGTAGATAAAGTACGAATAGGTATTGGTTCGGATGAGCGTATCGGAAAACGTTTTTTATTCCCAGGAATTGGATATGGAGGTTCTTGCTTCCCAAAAGATGTACAGGCATTAGTGAAATCTGGAAATGAATATAACTTTTCATTTGAAATTTTGAAATCTGTGATGACTGTTAATGAAGAGCAAAAGACGGTTATTATTCCAAAAATTAAAAACTTCTTTCGTGGCGATTTGAAAGGTAAAAAAATAGCACTTTGGGGCTTAGCATTCAAGCCAGATACGGATGATATTCGTGAAGCTCCGGCTTTGTATATTATTGATGCTTTAGTAGATGCAGGTGCTAAAGTTACCGCTTTTGATCCAGAAGCTATGCCAAATGTACAAGGTGTAATTGGAGATAAAATTAACTATGCTTCCAATGAATATGAAGCGCTTGAAAATGCAGACGCATTAGTAGTTTGCACTGAGTGGGGTATTTTTAGAAATCCTGATTTTGATAAGATTGCTAATTTGCTAAAGGATAAAGTAATTTTTGACGGAAGAAATCTTTTTGATTTACATGAAATGAATGAAAGAGGTTTTTATTATAGCTCAATAGGTCGTTCTATTGTTGAAAAATAAGCAATATGGAAAGAAGAAAAAGAATATTAATCACTGGAGCAGCTGGATTTTTAGGGTCGCATTTGTGTGATCGCTTCATAAAAGAGAACTACCATGTAATTGGTATGGATAATTTAATTACTGGACGTTTAAAAAACATCGAACACCTTTTTAAATTAGAAAATTTTGAATTTTATAATCACGATGTTTCTAAATATATTCATGTACCTGGTGAGTTAGATTATATCTTACATTTTGCATCTCCAGCAAGTCCCATAGATTATTTGAAAATTCCTATTCAAACATTAAAAGTTGGTTCTTTGGGTATTCATAATTGTTTAGGTTTAGCAAAAGTCAAAGGTGCTCGTGTATTAATTGCTTCTACTTCTGAAGTTTATGGCGATCCTACAGTACATCCTCAACCCGAAGAATATTGGGGAAATGTTAATCCGGTAGGACCTCGTGGCGTTTACGATGAGGCAAAACGTTTCCAAGAAGCTATGACAATGGCTTACCATACATATCATGGTTTAGAAACTCGAATTGTACGTATATTTAATACGTATGGACCTAGGATGCGTTTGAACGATGGACGTGTATTGCCAGCATTTATTGGACAAGCACTTAGAGGAGAGGATTTAACGATTTTTGGAGATGGATCTCAAACTCGTTCCTTTTGTTATGTAGATGATTTGGTAGAAGGTATTTATCGTTTATTACATTCAGATTATGCAGAACCAGTAAATATTGGAAATCCTGATGAGATTACTATTGGGCAATTTGCGGAAGAGATCATTAAATTGACTAATACGGATCAAAAGGTTGTTTACCATGATTTACCAATCAATGATCCCAAACAACGTCAACCAAATATAACTAAAGCAAAAGAGATTTTAGGTTGGGAGCCAAAAGTTTCTCGTAGTGAAGGTCTAAAATTGACATACGAGTATTTTTGTAGTCTTTCAGAAGAAGAATTGAGACATAAAGAGCATAATAATTTTGATAATTATATTGTAAAATAATGGATTATTTTGCGCACGAAACTGCTGTTGTAGACGATGGATGTACGATTGGAAAAGGTACTAAAATTTGGCATTTTTCGCATATCATGCCAAATTGTATACTTGGTGAAAATTGTAATATTGGTCAAAATGTAGTTGTTTCTCCGGATGTAATACTAGGAGAAAATGTTAAGGTACAAAATAATGTTTCGATTTATACAGGGGTTATTTGTGAGGATGATGTTTTCTTAGGACCATCTATGGTTTTTACGAATGTAATGAATCCTAGAAGTGCCGTCAACCGAAAAAATGATTACCTAAAAACGATTGTTCGTAAAGGTGCTTCTATTGGTGCAAACGCAACGATTGTTTGTGGCCATGATATTGGAGAGTATGCATTTATTGGAGCTGGTGCTGTGGTTACAAAAACAGTCGCTCCATACGCTTTAATGGTTGGAAATCCTGCGCGTCAATTAGGTTGGATGAGTGAGTATGGACAAAGACTAGAATTTAATAATGTTGGTATTTCTGTCTGCTCTGAAAGTGGAGAGGAATATAAATTAGAAAATAATAAGGTCATTAAAATAAGCAAATGATTGTAACTAACGAAAAAGTAAGATTTGCAGTTGTTGGTGCTGGACATATCGGTAAGCGTCATGCAGAAATGATTTCACGTGATCCTGAGGCAGAATTAGTTGCAATGGTCGATGTACGAAGTCCGGAAGAATGTGGTGTCACAAATGAAATACCATTTTTTAATACAGTAGAAGAGTTATTGAATTCTAATTTAGATTTTGATGTCGTAAATGTATGTACTCCTAATGGTTTACACGCTGAACAATCCATAAAGGCTTTAGAAGCTAGAAAACATGTGGTTTGTGAAAAACCGATGGGCTTATCTAAAGAAGAGTGTGAAAAGGTAATTTTCAAATCGTTACAAATGTCTCGCAATGTATTTTGTGTTATGCAAAATAGATATTCTCCACCTTCCGAATGGATCAAAAAAGTAGTGCAAGAAAAAATACTAGGAGATATTTTTATGGTGCAATTGAACTGTTATTGGAACAGAGATTCACGCTACTATAAAAAAGGTGGCTGGAAAGGTACACAAGATTTAGATGGTGGTACTTTATTTACACAATTTTCTCACTTTATTGATATTATGTATTGGTTATTTGGAGATATAGATAATATCAAAGGTAACTTTGCAGATTTTACGCACCAAGATACGACTGATTTTGAAGATTCTGGATTTGTTTCGTTTGATTTCTTAAATGGAGGAATGGGATCAATTAATTATTCAACAGCAGTAGTGGATAAAAACTTAGAAAGTTCCATGACAATTATCGGTAGTAAAGGGAGTGTTAAAATTGGCGGTCAATATATGAATGAGGTAGAAGTTTGTAATATCCCAGGATATGAAATGCCTATTTTAGCGGAATCTAGTCCTGCAAATGATTATGGCCCATATAAAGGTTCTGCTGCAAACCATCATTTTCTAATTTCCAATGTGGTTCAAACATTAAAAGGTAAATCCACTGCTACAACAAATGCTCTAGAAGGGTTAAAGGTAGTAGAAATTATTGAACGAATTTATAACGTAAAAAATGAGCAAATCAATGTATCAAAAGTTAATTAATAAGGAAGCTAAATTAGCTGTTATCGGTTTAGGATATGTAGGTCTTCCGATAGCCCTAGAATTCGCAAGAACGATTCAAGTCATTGGATTTGATATCAATCAAGAACGTGTAGAAATGATGCGTAAGAATATCGATCCAAGTCATGAGTTAGAAGCAGCTGCTTTTGAGGGGTGTGATATTCATTTTACGGCAGATTTAGACGATCTTAGAGAAGCAACTTTTTTTATCGTTGCTGTACCTACACCAATTGATTCTGCAAATGTCCCTGATTTAAAACCGTTGATTGGTGCTTCTTCAACTGTGGGAAAAGTACTTAAAAAGGGAGATTACGTTGTATTTGAGTCTACTGTATACCCTGGTTGTACTGAAGAGGATTGTGTTCCAGTATTAGAAAAAGAATCTGGTTTGAAATTTAGAAAAGATTTTATGTTGGGCTACTCGCCTGAACGAATCAATCCAGGGGATAAAGAGCATACACTTAGAAATATTACGAAAATAGTTTCAGGGTGTTGTACCGAATCGTTAGATAACATAGCTTCTACCTATGAAATTGTGGTAGATGCAGGTGTACATAGAGCTTCATCTATTAAAGTTGCAGAAGCTGCTAAAATTATTGAAAATACGCAGCGAGATGTTAATATTGCATTAATTAATGAACTTTCTATTATATTTAATAAATTAGGTATCAATACATTTGATGTTTTAGAGGCTGCCGGTACAAAATGGAACTTCTTAAAATTCTTTCCTGGTCTAGTAGGTGGACATTGTATTGGAGTAGATCCATATTATTTGACACATAAAGCAGCACAAGCCGGTTATATATCGAAAGTGATTACTAGTGGACGTTTTGTTAATGATTCCATGGGTGGCTATATTGCAAAACAAATTGTAAAAAAAATGATTGCTCAAGGTAAGCATATTCAAGATACACGTGTATTGGTAATGGGTGCTACTTTTAAAGAAGATGTTACCGATATTCGAAATACGAAAGTCATCGATGTAGTAAAAGAATTACAATCTTATCAAGTAAAAGTTGATTTAGTAGATCCACATGCTTCCTCTAGTGAGATGGAACATGAATATGGGATTGGACTACATGAACAACCTGAAGGTTTGTATGATTCTATAATCGTTGCTGTAAACCATAAAGATTATATTGGCTTAACGGAAGCATATTTTAAGTCTTTATTAATCGATGGTAAAGGAACTTTTGCAGATATCAAAGGGATTTATAGAGGGAAGATTAAAGAATTGGAATACTGGAGTTTGTAAAATATTAATGATGGATTTGGAGTGATGAATTCATAAATCCTAATCCATAAATCATAATTTCATAAGATGAATATATTAGTTACGGGAGGTGCAGGTTTTATAGGCTCACATGTTGTACGTTTATTTGTAAATAAGTATCCGGAACATACCATTATTAATTTTGATAAATTGACATATGCTGGTAATCTTTCTAATTTAAAAGATTTGGAAGGTAAAACAAATTATCAATTTGTAAAGGGAGATATTTGTTCCCAAGCAGATATCAAAGCGGTATTTGAAAAATATCAGATTACAGATGTGATTCATTTAGCAGCTGAATCCCATGTAGATAGGTCGATTGAAGGTCCTATGGAGTTTGCTATGACAAATGTCATAGGCACACTAAATTTATTAAATGAAGCTAAATCCTATTGGGATTTGACTGAAAAACATACGTTTCACCATGTTTCAACGGATGAGGTCTATGGTTCTTTAGGGGCTGAAGGGTTGTTTACGGAAACTACTTCGTATGATCCAAGAAGTCCATATTCTGCATCTAAAGCTTCTTCCGATCACTTTGTAAATGCTTTTTTTCACACGTATAATTTTCCGGTGAAAATGAGTAATTGCTCCAATAATTATGGGAGTCATCATTTTCCGGAAAAATTAATTCCTTTGATGATTCAAAATATAGTGAATATGAAACCTTTGCCTGTATATGGTAAAGGAGATAATATTCGTGATTGGTTGTGGGTGGAAGACCATGCACGTGCAATTGAAACTATTTTCTTGCACGGTACCTATGGAGAATCCTATAACGTCGGAGGGTTAAATGAATGGAAAAACATTGATTTAGTGCATTATTTGTGTAACATGTTAGACGAAAAATTAAAACGTGAGCCCGGAACTTCTGCAAGTCTGATAACGTATGTTACTGATCGTTCTGGACATGATATGCGCTATGCAATTGATGCTTCAAAACTGGAAAAAGAATTAGGTTGGACACCTTCCATTACCTTTGAAGAAGGATTGGATAAAACGGTGGATTGGTATTTAGCCAATGAAGAATGGGTGAAGGAAGTTACAAGTGGAGATTATCAAAAGTATTATTCAGACATGTATTCTAATAGATAATTATGGGACTTTTCTCTTTATTTTCAAAAAAAAAACAAGCAATACAATTACCTCCTTTTGATTTTTCAATAATAGGAGTGGATATGCATAGCCACTTATTACCTGGTATAGATGATGGAGCGGCTACTTTGGATCATAGTATTGGTATGATTTTGAAATTTAAAGAGTTGGGTTATAAAAAACTGATTGCTACGCCTCATATTATGATGGATTGTTATAAGAATACACCAGAAATAATTGCTGCAAAACACGCAGAGGTGAAAGCAGAATTAGAACGCTTAAATATCGATATCGAGTTTGAATCCGCAGCTGAAAATTTTTATGAAGAGGCTTTAACGGAATCAATTAAGGAAAAACGTGCGGTTACTTTTAACGATAATTATTTATTGTTTGAATTTTCTTTTTTCAGTGAACCATCTCAGATTGATCAATTAATTTTTGATATGTCCGTTAATGGATATATACCAGTATTAGCTCATTATGAACGATATCCGTATTATTTTAAAAATCCAGAAAAAATAGAAGAGTATAGGAGTAAAGGAGTTCAGATACAAGTAAATTTACTTTCAATTGTTGGTCATTATGGGCCTGAAGTTATGGAACAAGCACATTATTTGATTGATAATCAGTTAGTAGATTTTGTTTCCTTAGATTGCCATCGTATTGAACACCTCGAAATTTTAGAAAGATGTGCCTCTCATCCATACTTCCATAAATTAGCGGATTTAGATTTAAAAAATAAATCTTTACTTTAAACATCAAGTTATAAAACAAATAAATCCTGCTAATTCAATTAGCAGGATTTATTTGTTTAGTAGGAATTACAAATTTTGTAATAAATTTCGCAAGTTTACTTTTTCATCAATTAAAGTATGTAATTCTGAAATTGCAATACGTACTTGTTGCATAGTGTCACGGTCTCTCACAGTTACCGTATTATTTTCCATGGTTTCATGGTCCACCATCACACAGAAGGGAGTACCAATAGCATCTTGACGACGGTAACGTTTTCCAGGCGAATCTTTTTCATCGTATTGACATTGGAAATCGTATTTTAATGTATCGAAGATTTCACGTGCTTTTTCTGGCAATCCGTCTTTACGTGTCAACGGCATAATAGCAACTTTGTATGGCGCTAATGCAGCTGGTAAAGAAAGTACTACTCGTTCAGATCCGTCTTCCAATTTTTCTGTATTTAAGGAATTACTCAAGACAGCTAAAAACATACGGTCTAGACCAACAGAAGTTTCAACTACATATGGCACATAACTTTCGTTTAATTCAGGATCAAAGAATTGTAATTTTTTACCAGAAAATTCTTCGTGTTGTTTTAAATCGAAGTCTGTACGTGAATGGATTCCTTCTAACTCTTTGAATCCCATTGGGAAATCAAATTCAATATCGCACGCTGCGTTTGCATAATGTGCTAATTTGATATGGTCATGTAAGCGGTAAGCATCATCTCCTAATCCTAGTGCTTTGTGCCATTTTACACGTGTTTCTTTCCAGTATTCGTACCATTTCATTTCCTCTCCTGGACGTACAAAAAATTGCATTTCCATTTGTTCGAATTCACGCATACGGAAAATGAATTGACGTGCAACGATTTCATTACGGAATGCTTTACCAATTTGAGCGATTCCAAACGGAATTTTCATTCTTCCGGATTTTTGTACATTTAAGAAATTCACGAAAATTCCTTGTGCAGTTTCTGGGCGTAAGTAAATAGTAGCAGCATCTCCAGCAACTGACCCTAACTCTGTAGAAAACATCAGATTGAATTGGCGAACCTCCGTCCAGTTTTTAGAACCGCTAATTGGACATACAATTTCTAAATCTATGATTAATTGTTGAACCCCTTCTAAATCATTGTTTTCTAAAGTCGTACGCATACGGTCTTCAATTTCCGTAATTTTTTGAGAATTTCGCAACACATTTGGATTTGTAGCTAAAAATTGTGCTTTATCGAATGCTTCGCCAAATTTTTTAGATGCTTTTTCAACTTCTTTGTTGATTTTTTGACGAATCTTTTCGATATGTTCCTCGATTAATACGTCCGCACGGTATCTTTTTTTAGAGTCTTTATTGTCAATTAATGGATCATTGAAAGCATCCACGTGGCCAGAAGCTTTCCAGGTTGTTGGATGCATGAATATTGCAGAGTCAATACCCACAATGTTTTCATGCATTTGTGTCATCGATTTCCACCAATAGGTTTTGATGTTATTTTTTAATTCAGAACCTAATTGACCATAGTCATATGTTGCTGCTAAACCATCATATATTTCAGAGGATGGAAATACATATCCATACTCTTTTGCGTGGGAAATAACTTCCTTTAATTTGTCTTCTTTTTGTTCCATGGTACAAAAGTAAAAGAAGTATGTTAATTGAGGATTGTTGTTGTTAAATTTATCGAAAAAAATCACTTCTAATCTTAGGTATATATCTAGTCCTGATTTAATTCTTAAATTTGTGCATCTAAAAAAATAACTATGAAAAAAATATTCATTGGTACTTCTCTAGTACTACTAACTTTGACTGCTAATGCGCAGGCTAGCTCAAAAAAAACTGCTACGCAAAAAACGGAAGTAAAACCGACTTTAGTTTTGAAAAGTCAATTAGATACAGTTTCTTATTTAATTGGTAGAATTTTAGGTGAAAATGTTTTACGTGATTTGTCGAATGCTAATAAAGAACTAGTTATACAAGGTATTACTGATCGATTAAAAGATCAGTCTGTATTGTGTGAAGATCCTCAAAACAAGATCATTAGCGCTTATTTTCAAAAAATAGAAGCAGAAAAACAAGCTGTTGCAGCTAAAGAAGGAATGAAAGCCCGTGAAGAAGGAATCTTATTCCTAAATAACAATAAGTCAAAACCAAATATTCAAACTACTTCAACAGGTTTGCAATATGAAGTTATCCTTTTAGGAAAAGGTGAGAAGCCAAAAGCTTCAGATCAAGTAACTGTTCATTACCATGGTACAACAACGGATGGTAAAGTTTTTGATAGTTCTGTAGATAGAGGGGAACCTGCAACTTTTGGTTTAAGTCAAGTAATTAAAGGGTGGACAGAAGGATTACAATTAATGCCAGTTGGTTCAAAATTCAAATTTTATATTCCTCAAGAATTAGCATATGGAGAACAATCTCCTTCTCCTGCAATTAAACCATATTCTGTTTTAATTTTTGATGTAGAGTTAATAAAAATTAATTAATATGAAGTTTTTAGGGGTACTATTTTTTTGTTTCAGTTTCCTGAAATTTGTTGAAGCTCAACAATTACCTGATGGTTTATATGCAAAGTTTGAAACAAGCAAAGGTGATATTTTACTCAAATTAGAACCTGAAAAAGTTCCACAAACTGTAGCTAATTTTGTTGGTTTAACAGAGGGTAACTACCAGTTTGGAGGTAAAATTTTTTCCAAACCATTTTTTGATAGTTTGAAATTTCATCGTGTTATACCTAATTTCATGATTCAAGGTGGTTGTCCTTTAGGAGATGGAACAGGGGATCCTGGGTATAAATTTTACGATGAGTTTGACCCTACTTTGAAGCACGATGCTCCAGGAGTTTTGTCTATGGCAAATTCTGGACCTAATACAAATGGTAGTCAATTTTTTATTACGCATGTTGCAACACCATGGTTAGATAACAAGCATTCTGTATTTGGTCATGTGGTGGAAGGACAGGAAGTAGTTAATAAAATTGTACAGAATGATATTATTTTACATGTCAAAATTTTACGCGTTGGAAATCAATACCAAAAGTACAATCCATCCAAAGTATTAGAAGAAAAACGTCAAAAACATACGAAAGCTATTTTGGACACTGCAAAACGTAATTCGTCTAAAGCGAAGCAATTACCTTCCGGTTTGACGTATGTTTTAGATGGTAAAATGAAAGGAAATACACCAAAAACTGGAGATACGTTAATTGTACATTACACTGGTTATTTATTGAATGGAAATAAATTTGAATCTTCCCGTGATGGCGAAGCTACTCCTTTAAAATTTGTTTACAAACAACAAGGTATGATTCCTGGTTTTGAGGAGGCATTAGGAATGTTAGTCAAAGGTGGTAAAGGTCGTTTCTATCTTCCTTATTATTTAGCATATGGTCATCGTCAAACAGGACCAATAAATGCATATTCAGATTTAATATTTGATTTGGAGTTACTAGACATAAAATCAAGTCATTAATTTATGTTTACTTGAATTTATGAATAAACTAAAATCTTTATTACCTCCTTTTACATATTCCTATTTATTAGTTTTTGGACTGTTTTTATTTGCTACCGGACATGTTTTGTTTTCAAAATACATGTTCATGGACGGTTTATTCTATACTACTATCGCACGAAATATATCTATCGGTGACTGTAGTTTGTGGCATCTTAAATTTACAAATACTTTTTTTACTGAATTTCATGAACATCCACCTTTGGCAATGTTTATTGAAAGTCTATATTTTGACTTGTTTGGATATAATTGGTTTGTAGATAAATTTTATAGTTTTTCTACCTATATATTTACAGCCGTTGTAATCCATAAAATTTGGAAATTAGTAAATCCCAATTATGCTATAAGTTGGCTTATAATTTTATTTTGGTTATTTACACCCGTTGTTTTTTGGGCAGTTGGAAATAATATGTTAGAAAACACGATGACAATTTTTATTCTTTTGTCCGTGTATTTTCTTCTGCGAAATATAATAAATCAGCGAGGGTATTTCATTATTTTGGCTGGTATATTTATTGTATTAGGTTTTCTCACTAAAGGATTTGTTGCACTCTTTCCAATTTCTTTTTTCTTCATCCATTTTTTAGTATTCCGAAATTTTTCAATTGTTTCAATGATACTAAAATCTTTGCTTTTGATTGCGGCATGTGTTATTTCTTTATTACTCCTTTTTTTGCTGCAACCGCAAGCTTTAGAAGCAATGAAAGATTATGTATCAGTTCAAGTAATTAATAGTTTAAATAATGTCGTGACTGTAGAATCACGCTTTTTCATTGTTAAGCGTTTATTGAGTGAGTTGTTAGCTGTTTTGATATTATTAGCAATTCTTTATTTTTTTACACGAAAGAAAGGGGGGAGGTTAAATTCGAATAAGTTCCAAAAGAAGTGGGCCTTGTTTTTTATTTTCTTTGGATTGACTGGAGTTTTACCTATAATGGTTAGTATGAAACAAAGTGGTTATTATATACTTCCTTCATATCCTTTGTTAATTATTGGAATAGCTAGTCTATTTATTCAAAAACTATATGTTTTACACCTGAAATTACATGATTTTAAATATTTTAAAATAATTGGAATCGTATTATTCAGTTTAGGATTAACCTATTCCTTAACTTCTATCAATAAATACGGAAAAGATGAAAAGTTAGTTAAAGATGTTGAGGTAATTTCCAGTTACCTAAAGAAAGGAACGATTGTTACTGCTTCAGAAACGATGATCGATGATTTTTCTCTTCATGCGTATTTATATCGATTCAATTTCATAAGTATTGATTGCAATAATAAATTTACATCTAGGTTTTATCTTGTTAATATAGAAGAACCGAATACTACTGAGTTAGTTACTAAATATTTGCTTGTTCCTTTAAATACAAAGGTTTTAAAATTGTATCGCAAAAAGTAATTGTAGTTTATTCCACGCTCTTAATTAACAATTCTAAAATAGCGATGGCTGCGGTAGGGATTTTTGTTCCTGGTCCAAATACGCCAAATACTCCTTTTTCATATAAAAAATCATAATCTTTAGCTGGGATTACACCGCCAGCGATAACCATAATATCTGCTCTTCCGAGTGACTTTAATTCTTCGATAACTGCTGGAATTAATGTTTTGTGCCCTGCAGCTAGCGAACTGATGCCAAGTATATGTACATCATTTTCAATTGCTTGTTTTGCTACTTCTTGTGGTGTTTGAAATAGAGGACTAATATCTACATCGAAGCCCATATCAGCAAAGGAGGTTGCAATTATTTTTGCGCCACGATCATGTCCGTCTTGACCCATTTTTGCCACCATAATACGCGGTCTTCTTCCTTCTAATCGCGCGAATTTATCAGCCAAAGCAATTGCTTTCTTAAAATCTTCATTTTTCATAACTCCTTTTGCATATACTCCTTGTATCGAATGAATTTTTGCTTGGTATCTGCCAAAAACACGCTCCAACGCGTCTGAAATCTCCCCAAGAGTTGCTCTGTTTCGCGCGCAAATAACTGCAGCTTCTAATAAATTTCCTTCTCCCGTTTGTGCATAATGTTCTAGGGATATTAGACTTTCTTGTACTGCTTCCGAATCTCTTTCTTCCTTCAAAGTAGTTAGTTGTGCTACTTGTTGTAAACGAACTGTATCGTTGTCAATTTCCAAAGTTTCAATTACTTCTTCCTGTGTTAATTGATAACGATTCACACCAACGATAATATCTTCTTCACCATCGATCC
The DNA here is from genome assembly GCA_947463445.1 of Flavobacteriia bacterium. Taxonomy (GTDB): domain Bacteria; phylum Bacteroidota; class Bacteroidia; order Flavobacteriales_D; family Crocinitomicaceae; genus CANHVK01. Next base: position 22,830 of record CANHRS010000010.1, read on the forward strand.
GCGCTTGTTTTGTAGTTGCTGCTTCTTCGATTCGCATTTTAGGGATTCCTGCTTCGATCGCTTTTGTCATTCCGCCTAACTGCTCCACTTCTTCAATTAATTCCCATGCTTGTTGACACAATTCAGCTGTTAGTTTTTCAATTACATAACTACCTTCTGTTGGGTCAATTGTATTTGTAATCCCAATTTCTTCTTGCAGGTATATTTGTGTGTTTCTAGCAATACGGGCAGAAAAATCAGTTGGTAACGCGATTGCTTCATCCAGAGAATTTGTGTGTAATGACTGTGTTCCACCTAATACTGCAGCCAATGCTTCGATACAAGTACGGGTAACATTATTGAAGGGGTCTTGTTCGGTTAAACTCCATCCGGAAGTTTGACAATGGGTTCGCAATGCCATTGATTTTTCTTTTTTAGGGTTGAATTGTTTTACAATTTTAGCCCATAATAATCTTCCAGCGCGTAATTTGGCAATCTCTACCATGGGTTTCATCCCGATTCCCCAAAAGAAACTTAAGCGCGGTGCAAAATCGTCGATATCCAAACCAACATTTATTCCAGCGCGTAAATACTCTAGACCATCTGCAAGCGTATATGCAAGTTCTTGTGCAGCAGTCGCACCAGCTTCATGCATGTGATATCCTGAAATTGAAATAGAATTAAATTTTGGCATATACTTGGTTGTGTATGCAAAAATATCCGCAATGATCCGCATGGATGGAGTAGGAGGGTAAATGTAGGTATTACGCACCATAAATTCCTTTAAGATGTCGTTCTGTATCGTTCCTGAAAGTAACTCTTGTTTTACTCCCTGTTCTTCTGCTGCAACGATGAAAAATGCTAAAATTGGGATTACCGCACCATTCATGGTCATTGAAACGGACATCTGATCTAATGGAATTTGGTCAAATAATACTTTCATATCGAGCACGGAATCAATTGCCACTCCCGCTTTTCCTACATCTCCTACTACACGTGGATGATCAGAGTCGTACCCACGATGTGTTGCTAAATCAAAAGCAACCGAAAGTCCTTTTTGCCCTGCCTCTAAATTACGTTTATAGAATGCATTAGAATCTTCCGCAGTCGAAAATCCTGCGTATTGACGAATAGTCCATGGGCGAGAACGATACATGGAAGCATATGGTCCTCCTAAAAAAGGTGCAACTCCGGATTTGAAACCAGTATGTTCGAAAGATATATTTTCTTGCGAAGCAGTAGTAGAAATGTCTTTCCAATCGGTTTTTGTGAAATCTATGTTTTTCATCGTATTAAATTTTGTCAGAAAGTGTTTTTTCAAATTCCTGTTCCAATATCAGAGAATTCATACCTAAAAATGTATCCTTTTCTTTTTTCCAATGTAGATTGCTTGTTTCTGGATTTAAATAATGATTCACGCCAACCATTTTCTGTTTTTTTACGTTTAGTTGGTGTATTCTTTTTGTGCGTGTTCTTGCTATTTCTTCTTGTAAAAAGACTTCTGATTCGGAAGTTTCCATCCCACCTTTTACTTCTATTTTCTGAAATAATCTCCAAGATTCGTCTGCTAATATCTTGGTGTAATTTTCTAGAACAATACTTCCTTCTAATGGGTCAATCCATTGGTTTATTTCTGCTTCTTCTTTTAAGATTAACGAAATGTTAATCGCCATTCGCTCTGTAAACGTGCTAATTCCGGTTGTAGCTAGTAAATCGTATGGTTGTATAATTAGTTGATCTACAATACCTATTACTGCTGATAGTCCTTCTGATGTTTGACGGAGCAAGTTTGTGTAAGGGTCATGTAAAGATTTGTTTACAAACCCTGTTTTAGCAGTGACATATGTTTTAGCATGTGTTTCGCACGCTTTTTGTATTCTATCCCAAAGTATATGAAACGCTCTGAACTTTGCAATTTCCAAAAGGAAATTGGAGCCAATACCAAACTCAAAATGAATTGGTTCTGTTGGATTTTTAGCAAGTAAGGCTTTTCCTTTTGCGAATGCGAAAGCTAATTGCTGTTTCGTATTGCCTCCTATAGCATCAATTTGGAATGTATTTACTAGGTTTGAAGTGGTATTTATCTGTAAAAATAAAGGTGTTTTATTAGAAAACCACGTACGGATAAATTCTGTTTGTTCTTGGTTTTTTGTTGTGAAATAGAGGTAGATATATGCTGTTTCTATGCCAGCGAGTAATTCGGATAGTGCTAAATCTTGTAGCTGTGTTACATCGAAATTTAATGCATTTGCACCAAGGTTTAGTTGTTTTAGTGCCCATTGATTCGCTGCTTTTATGTCTAACACTTGCAACTCTACGCCAATCTTCCAATCGTTGGTATTTGGTTTATTAAAAGTCAGAATTTGACCGTTAGGGTTATATATGTTTGTAAACGTTAATTCCTCTACTTCATTTTCGAAGCCGGTTGGATCATTTGTGTTGTCCGATTTTAATTCTTTGATTAATTGTGCTTTCCAATCAGTAAGATTCGGTTTTTCAAATGCTTCAAATAGTTTTTTCATTCGTATGGATAGAAAATAAGAATATACATTCAAAGGTAAGGATATATCTACTAAATAAAAAGATTCCATAAAAGTGTATGCTTAAGATGTGCTATATTTGTTATGTTTAAAGTCTAATCTTTACTATATAAATTATGAAAACGCTCTATTTTTTTTCTTTATGCTTTTTTCTTGTTGCTTGTTCCTCCAAAACTGAAATTGTAGAAGCACCAAAAAAGATGCGTATTATTAATCAATCTAGCGCCAAGAATGGTATTATAACTGCAAAATTTACGGTTTGGGGAAATTGTGGTATGTGTAAAGAAACCATTGAGAGATCTGTAAAAATTTCAGGGGTTAAAAAAGCAAATTGGCAAATTGAAAGTAAAATCATGACGGTTTCATTCGATACTACTCTTGTAGATGTAACATCTATTCAAAAAGCAATTGCTGCAGTAGGGTATGATAATGTGCAATATACTGGTGATAATACTGCATATGCGAAATTGCATGCATGTTGTCAGTATGAACGTAAATAAATGCGTTAATCCTTTAGCTTAACTATTATTTAATATTCAATAAAATTTTTATTCGTATTAATACTTAAATTTGTGCTTTTTTTAAAGTCTAATTTTAAGTAAATGATTCATATTTTTCTAGTAGATGATCATAAAATTCTTCGCAAGGGTTTGAAGTTTATTCTGGAGTTAGACCCCAATTTAAAAGTGGTAGGCGAAGCGAATTCTGTAAGAGAGGCTATATCTACAATTTCTTCCTCGGAAAGTATGGATATTGTTATTACCGGGATCAACTTACCGAATGAATCTGGTTTAGAGTTGATAAAGTATCTTACTCTTACTAACCCTCGTGTCAAAAGTATTGTTTTTTCTATGAATTTAGAATGCTCGTATGCGTTAAAGGCAATGGAAATTGGTGCTAGTGGGTATGTAACTAAAAATTCTGAGGATTTTGAATTAGTAAATGCAATCCTCGAAGTATATCAAGGTAATACTTTTGTATCGCAGACAATGGAGCAGGAGATTAAAAAAAATAAAGCATGCACATTGGATAATGAGATTCAAATTTCGCCAAGAGAATTAGAAGTCTTGAACCATATAGTAGAAGGCTGGAGCAATAAAATGATAGGAGATATTATGTACGTAAGTGAAAGTACGGTTAACACGCATCGTTATCATATCATGAAGAAATTAAATGCTAAGAATACTGCAGATTTGGTTCGTATTGCTTTTTCTAAAAAATTAGTTACTTCAAACTAGATCGCATACATCGAACACTTAATCCTCCATTTACTTCAAAATTGTAGTGATTAATGTTTGTTGGCGAAAAGTACCACATCCAAGCAAAACCTTTGTAATCTAACGTAGTAGTCCAAAAATAAGCGAAAGATTGTTGGAAAATATAGTTTCCACTTATCATTCTACCACCAGGGTACTGTAGTATCTTCATGTATGGAATTTCGCTAGATTGATTTATTTTTTTATAAATGAAGTTTGCATTATCGTTGTCAGTTACTAAATAACTATTTGTTTCTGTATATATTTTGTCCACTAAAGCTTTCCACTCGATATTGCTTGGTACTTTCCAACCAGTAGGGCAAATTCCGCGATTGTCTACTGCGCATCCCCAAGTGTATAGGTAACCTTGATTTTTAGTTCGTTCTGTATCTCCTCCCGGTGCCCATCTAAAAATACTATTTGTGTCATTCGCAAGAATGGAATGACTGTTTTTGGTGGTTGGAATGGAATCCCCATTTGAAAAATGTGTCGTTTTTAAATTTTCAAGAAACCATTCGGTACTATCCACACGAATTATTTGGTAAGTGTTTCCATCAATATCTTGTATGCTATTTTGCGCGAATATTTTCAGTGATAGTAAGATAATTAATGCAGATAATTTAAATTTCATATACTATATAGTTATTTTTATTAATTGATTTTTCCCTCTGAAAAATAAAATCCATCGCGATAGATACTGATTGATTTTAATAGTCCGTTGTTGTCGTAATTGTACACTTTTCCATTATAAATAGTACCAAATTTGAAGCTTCCTACTTGAAATAATTCATCTTGTTTGTTGTACACTACATTATATCCATTTGGATCAAATGGACCATCCTTCAAGATTGGACCAGCAACACGAATTGCATTAAATCCTGTGGCTAGTATTGGCATATTAGAATTGAATGCAATATCATTATAAACGATTGGTTGAACTTTCCCTTGTTTTTTAATATGTATTTGACTGCTAACTACACCAGATGAAGCATACCAAGTGACCTCCCCTTGTACTTGATCATTCTTCATGACATAATTTAACGCCAATTGACCAGTATTATAGTAGTGCTTCGTGTTTCCTATTTGTTTTCCTTCTTTGTCATAAATGGATACGCTAGAAATTTTGCCGTTTGGAAAAAAACAGGTCAATGTATCTCTAAAATGTTTATTAGTATAAATTCCCTTTTCTTTGATCGTTCCATTAGGATAAAATTTTTCGTAAAATCCGTTCGGTTCGTTTGCTGTATAATTTCCTTTTAATTTAGGTGTTTTACCATCTGGATAATATTTAGTCCAAACACCTTCTTTTTCCCCTTTAACACTAATTCCTTCTTCTACTTTAACGTGTTGTGCATAATTACTATTTGGTACATCTTTTCCGTAAATGGTCATGAATAAAGTGTCCGTTTTTGGTTTTGGATGATTAGATTGAGAAAATCCGAATGGATTAAAGCTTAATAGGAATAAAATGAGTAGTATTTTGTATGAGAATATTGATTTTGTCTTTTTCATTTTTTGTATGCTTTATTCTTTGTACATCGCCAAAGTTAGGTCAATCTTGGGTATGTTTTTATGATTTAAATCATTAAAGTGTTTTTTCATAGATTTCTATGAGTACCCTGTATTTACTTAACTTTTTGTTAATTATAACGTCACATACTTCCAATTATTTATCTTATTATTTTTTAAAAAAAAGACTGTAATAACTTGTGCTAAAAGAGAATAAATTTAAATTCAAATTTTGGTTAATAAAACATGCTTAATAGTTGAAAGAAAATTTTAATCCCAAACTTTATTCCTCGTATATTTGCACCACATTTAAAGCTGTATATAATGAGTGCATTTTCTGAAAGACACATAGGGTCAAATGAAGCTGAAAAGCAAGCTATGTTGGCGAAAATTGGAGTTTCATCCATCGCTGAATTAATTGATAAAACTATTCCTGCTCAGATTCGTTTGGGACGTGAATTAAATATTTCGGATGCTTTGACAGAACAAGAATACCTAACACATATTCAAGAGTTAGCATCTAAAAACAAGGTGTTTAAATCTTATATTGGATTAGGGTATAATGATACAATCACACCTTCTGTGATTTTAAGAAATGTATTGGAAAATCCAGGATGGTATACGGCATATACGCCATACCAAGCGGAAATTTCTCAAGGTCGTTTAGAGGCTTTGTTGAACTTCCAAACAATGATTTTGGATTTGACAGGAATGGAAATTGCAAACGCTTCTTTGTTGGATGAAGCTACTGCTGCAGCTGAGGCGATGCTTATGTTCTTTAATTCCCGTTATAGAAATGATATTAAAGCAGGGAAAAATAAATTTTTCGTTTCTGAATTTGCTTTCCCACAAACGATTGATGTAATCAAAGGTCGTGCAGCAAACTTAGGAATTGAATTAGTAATCGCTGATCCAGAGACAGTAACTTTTGACGGTACATTCTTTGGAGCATTAACACAATATCCAGATGCGTTAGGTCGTATTCAAGATGTTGCTGGATTTATTACTAAAGCACACGCATTAGAAATTAAAGTTGCAGTTGCAGCAGATATTATGTCCTTAGTATTGTTGAAATCTCCAGGTTCTTTGGGAGCGGATGTAGTATTAGGTTCTTCACAACGTTTTGGTGTACCAATGGGATATGGTGGACCACACGCTGCATTCTTTGCATGTAAAGATGAGTTCAAACGTACAATTCCAGGTCGTATCATCGGTGTTTCTAAAGATGCAGATGATAACCTAGCGTTACGTATGGCGTTACAAACACGTGAGCAACATATTAAACGCGATAAAGCGACTTCCAATATCTGTACAGCGCAAGCATTATTAGCAGTTATGGCAAGTATGTATGCGGTATATCATGGACCAGCACGTTTAAAAGCGATTGCTACGGATATTCATACAAAAGCAACTACTGTTGCTAGCGAATTGAAAAAATTAGGATATACGGTAAAATCGGATAACTATTTTGATACATTATGGGTGGAATTACCAGCTACTGTTTCTGTTGCAACGTTGAAATACCAAACAGAGGCAAACGAAATTAATTTACGTTATGTAAATGATTCACAGGTTACTATTAGTTTTGGTGAATCTATTACGAATGCGGATTTAAATACTTTAGTAAATGTATTTGCGCAAGTAGCTGTGAAACCAGTTGTAACGGTAGAGAAATCTTCAACGGTTACCATTGCTGCAAATGATTTACGTACAGAAGCAATTTTAACGCACCCAACGTTCAATACCCATCATTCTGAATCGCAAATGATGCGTTACTTGAAACGTTTGGAAAACAAAGATTTGTCTTTAGTACATAGCATGATTCCATTAGGATCTTGTACCATGAAATTAAATGCTGCGACGGAATTAATGCCTATCACAAACCCTTCGTTTGCGAATATGCACCCATTTTGTCCGGTAGAACAAGCAGAAGGATACCACGAAATGTTACGCCAGTTAGAAATCGATCTTTCTGAATGTACTGGATTTGCAGGGACTTCCTTACAACCAAATTCTGGTGCACAAGGAGAATACGCAGGTTTAATGGTAATGAAAGCATACCACGAATCTCGCGGTGATTTCCACCGTAAACACATGATTATTCCTTCTTCTGCTCACGGAACAAACCCTGCTTCAGCAGTTATGGCTGGATTTGAAGTAGTAGTTACTGGTTGTGATGAAAACGGAAACATCGACATCGAAGCATTACGCGAAAAAGCAATTGAGTTAAAAGACACTTTAGGTGGTTTAATGGTTACGTACCCATCAACACATGGTGTATTTGAAGAAGGTATCATTGAAATTACTTCTATCATCCATGAAAATGGTGGTCAAGTATACATGGATGGTGCAAATATGAATGCGCAAGTTGGATTAACTAATCCAGGAAATATTGGTGCGGACGTTTGTCACCTGAACTTACATAAAACATTTGCAATTCCACATGGTGGAGGTGGACCAGGTATGGGACCAATCGGTGTGGCAGCACACTTAGTTCCTTTCTTACCAGGAAGTCCATTATTGGAAGCTGGTGGTGAAAAAGCAATTCATGCGGTTTCTGGAGCTCCTTACGGAAGTGCATTGATTTTGTTGATTTCGTATGGTTACATCAAAATGTTAGGTGCAAAAGGATTGAGAGAATCTACGGAAAATGCAATTTTAAATGCAAATTACATCGCTACGCAATTGAAAGCGCATTACCCAATCTTGTATACAGGTAAAAACGATACAGTAGCACACGAGTTAATCTTAGATTGTCGTGAGTTTAAAAAGAATGCAGATGTTGAAGTAGCGGATATGGCAAAACGTATGATCGATTTTGGATTCCATGCGCCAACCGTTTCTTTCCCAGTTGCTGGAACGTTAATGATTGAGCCTACGGAAAGTGAAGATAAAGCAGAATTAGACCGTTTCATTGAAGCAATGATCAAGATTCGTCAAGAGATTGCGGAAATCGAAAATGGACATGCAGATAAAGTAAACAACTTATTGAAAAATGCACCGCATACCGCAGATTGCATCATCAATAAAAACTGGGAATACCCATACACACCTGCTGAAGCAGTATATCCAGTAGCTTACTTGAAAGAGTTTAAATATTGGGTACCTGTACGTCGTGTAGACAATGCGTTTGGTGATAGAAACTTAGTGTGTTCCTGTCCAAGTGTGGAGAGTTATGCGAATGTAGTGGAGGCTTAGGCTTCGACTCCGCTCAGTCTGACTTAAATGATTGTCAGATTGAGCGAAAATGTCAGATTGAGCGAAAATGTCAGATTGAGCGGAGTCGAAATCGACATGAATTTTTAAAAAAATTAAAAGGGAGAATGTGATGTTCTCCCTTTTTTAGGTCTTTTTCGGAATATATTCCGAAAAAGAAGTTTTTTTTTGGATTACATTCCGAAAAAGTTGTATTTATTCATTTCCCTCCCATTTTCTTTAGGCGTTCTACCTCGGCTTCCAAGAGTTGTATGTATTTGTCTTTGTAGGTATCTGTATAATTATTTGTTTGTGATTGTATGTCAACATTTGCAACACCATAATCCTTGACATTAAAAATTTTAGATGCATCAAAATTGAATATCTGAGAAATATCAACCTCTAATATTTCAGCTATTTTATAAAGCTTAGTAATTGTAAATTCAACATCTCCTCTTTCGAGTTTACTGTATCCAGATAAACTCATTTCTAATTTATCCGCAATGTTTTCTCGGGTGTAGTTTTTTAATTCCCGAAATTTTTTTATGTTTTCAGTTATTTCTTTCATGCCTCAAATATATAAAAATAATCTTATTAAGGATAAATGAGTATTTTTTAGGCGGTTATTTATAGTTAATCCATGTTATATTTATTAAGATAGACAAATAGTAACTTTTATTTAAACATATGACTATCTTACTGGTGGAACACTTTGTAGAATAATAACTATGCAACATCCAGGGAAACAAAGTTTTATAAATTTATTTTCTAGGTTATGAATAGAGGTGATTCCTAAAAAATTGTCTACTTAATTTAATTTAAATAATTATGAAAACAATAATTATAATAATTAGCTTTTTTATATTAGTTAATGGTTTAAGCCAAACTCCTCCACCGTTTAATTATCCAATGAGTGGTGCAATAATTGAAGCGTGTCCTGGTCAATTGTTTACAATTTATTCACAAATTTCAATTTGTAAAGAATGCTCTTCAACTGCATCAAATAACTCAGGTGCTGACAATTATGTATACGAATTACTTAGTTACCCTGATATGAAAACGGTAACTATGTCCTCTGGTAATTCAAAAGAATTTAGTTATTTGAGTACCAGTAATTCAAAAGATGGAACGTATCAATATATAGTTCGTGTTTATAATACAAAGGCTGCGACAGCAACAAAATCGTTAAGTCCAATAATTACGGTTAAAATAATAAGTGCTAAGGTAACTATAATCGGTTCTTCAATTATTTGTGGAAACGGGACTGTTACTTTAAAAGCAAATGTTGACGATAAAAGTACAGATCCACAAAACTCTACTGATTTATTGTATGATTGGTGGTATAATGGTAGTTCAATAACAGGTACAAACAGTAGTACATATATTGCTGATAAACCTGGGATTTACGCTGTTCAAATATTTAATAAAGGTACTTTCAGTCCAAAAAGTTTACCCAATTATCAAGAATGTATTAGTAAATCTTCTACCGTTGCTATTCGAAGTATATCTAAGCCTGATTCTGTTTCAATTTTAGTAGCTGATAAATATTTAACTAAAGTTTCAACTTGTGATAGTGCTGTACTACGAAGTAGTTTACGTTATGGAACTTTTCAATGGATGGTTAACGGTAATGTAATTAATGGTGAAACTGATTCAAGTCTAGTTGTTCGTTCGACTGGTGATTATTCGTTGGTTATGTATCCAGGAACTGTTTGCCAAATTCAATCTAAGAATGTAATAAAAGTGGATAAATTGCAAGTTCCCATTGGACAGATTAATACAAATTATTTAAAACCATTGTGTCACGGAGATTCAGTATTTCTTAGCACGGAAAGTATTAAAGGTATAAGTTTTTTTTGGTCGAAAAACGGGAGTTTTTTTACTAAACAGGATAGTTTTTATGTAAATAAAACGGGGATTTATACCCTTAATCTATTAAATGATACAAATGGATGTATGAATATGGTTTCTAAACAAATTTATGTAAAAAGCCCAGACGTAAAAATAACATATAATCCTTTTTCAGGTTTATTAACTAATCCTTTTCCATATCATGTTGGCGAAAAAGTTGAATTTACACCTAATTCAAACTATTATTCAAATTCTGCTTGTATAATTGATACTAATTTGAATATTATACAAGTAGATAATAGTTTAAAAATACCCTACTTTGGTTTTTATATTAATGTCCCTCAAGGTGGAACTAATTATAAATGGTATAGAAATGGTGAATATATGGAGTATTCATCAATTCATACCGGCCATGGTGCCATAGTAAATAATAATTTTTATTTAAAGACTACTAACCAATTCATAGGAAGCACTTATATTAAAAATATAAGTGCTTCCTATGAATTAGATGGATGTAATTTTATATCGCCTTTAATTTATTTTTACATTGTAGGACCTTTTGAAATCGCAAAACATGAAAAGATATTTTATAAATGTGCTGGGCAAGATAGTACAAAAATTAGCATCGATATAAAAGAAAAAAATTGGAATCAGACAGGTGATCCATATGCAAAATTTGAATGGTATTTGAAAACTAATGACGGTTTAGTATTACAAAAAAGTGAATCTTATCCTGATAAATCTTCATTATATGTAAAAAATGTTGGAATGTATATTGTTAAAGTTTCAAATATCATAATGAGTTTGATAGATACTGTGTATGTTGAAAACAAAAATGTAGCTCCATCACAAATAATATTGCCAGCTTTAGTATGTAAAGGAAATGATTTGTACTCGAATGTTAGGTACGCAAAATCTTACCTATGGGATAACAGTATTACAACTGAAAATTTACCTATATCTGTTTCCGGGAAACATAGTTTGGAAATTATAGATTCCAACGCTTGTTATTCCAATGGTGAAGGAATGATTACAATTTCAAACGAACAATTACCAATAGTTAAAGCTGTAGCAAGTGAGATAAAGGTTTGTAAAGGAGAAAGCATTTTACTAAATGGTAGTGGGGCAATAAATTATTATTGGCAGGATAAAATTGTTGATGGACAATTAATAAGTCCAACAAATTCAACTATATATACATTAAGAGGCGTAGATGTAAATGGATGTTATAATTTCGATACTGTTTTGGTTAAAGTTAATACACCTTCAACGTTATTGTTAAGAGCGATTACTCCTAAATGCCAAGGGCAAGTTATTGACATTGTTGCTTGGTTTAAAGAATTATATAATTATTCTTTTCAGATGTCATTAACTCTAAATGATTCTGTAGATGATCCTCCGTTTGAATATTGGCCAGCAGGGATTTGGGATAACCCTGATTTAACTCCCCAAGAAGTGCGTTACCCAGTAGACCATTCTTTTAGTTGTAAACATTATAAAATTGAAATTTCAAAAAATAAACTTTATACAGCTACTGGGATAGATCGAAATGGTTGTATAAGTAAAGCTAGTCTTCAGATTAATATTGAACATTTGCCTAAAATGTCTCGTGTTAAAGCAGTTGCTAGTAGATATTCAGTTTGTAAGGGTGATAGTGTTATTTTAAAAGCACAAGGTTCAAATTCGTATGAATGGGACAATAATGTAGTTGACTCTGTTTCGTTTATGCCAGATAAGACGAAAAAATATACTGTTAGAGCTACTGATTTAAATGGATGTCAAAGTTCAGATACTTTATCAATTAAAGTAAATGAATTACCAATTGTGGGTATTTCAACTAATAATTATGAATTTTGTTTAGGTGATACTGTGATTTTGAAAGGAACTGGAGCTTCATCATATATTTGGAAAACAGAAAAGTCAAATTTCAAAATTGAAACTGGAGTTGGTTTTGTTCCAGATACAATGAAATATGATGAAAAGCTTATTTTCGATTATTTTAAAGAATACTATTTTAATGGTTCTGTTAGGGGGTATGACATTAATGGTTGTCATAATACAAATTTTTTTAGAATAGCAGTTAAATCTCTCAATAAATATTCTACATTAACAAGTAAATCTAAAATTTGTTTAGGTGAAAGCGTTACATTAAGTACTAGTATCACAAATAATGTTAGATATAAATTTGAATGGGATAATAATGTGTTAGATGGGATAGTGTTTACACCAAAAGAGACTAAAAAATATAAGGTAAAAGTTACAGATCTCGACGGATGCAGTAAAACAGATTCAATAGTTATAATGGTTAGTCCTTTACCAGAAGTGATTTCTACAGCATCAAAATCAGTAATTTGTTTAGGCGATGATGTAGTGCTAACCGGAATAGGGGCTTTAAAGTATACTTGGGATAATAATGTAAGCAATGGTGTTTCTTTTGTTCCTAGTGCAACAAAAACATATACAGTTACCGGAACAGACGTAAATGGATGTACTAAAACTGCTACAATAAGCGTTTCAGTAAATAGTTTACCGAATGTGATTGCTAATACATCCAAATCAGCAGTATGTTCAGGTGAAAATCTTACTTTAACAGGTAGTGGAGCATCTACTTATACATGGGATAATAATGTAAGCAATGGCGTATCTTTTGTACCAAGTGCAACAAAAACATATACAGTTACCGGAACAGACGTAAATGGATGTACTAAAACTACTACAATAAGCGTTGCAGTAAATAGTTTACCGAATGTGATTGCTAATGCATCTAAATCAGCTGTATGTTCAGGTGAAAATCTTACTTTAACAGGTAGTGGAGCATCTACTTATACATGGGATAATAATGTAAGCAATGGCGTATCTTTTGTACCAAGTGCAACAAAAACATATACAATTGCAGGAACAGATGTAAATGGGTGTACTAAAACTGCTATAATAAGCGTTGCAGTAAATAGTTTACCAAATGTGATAGCAAATGCAACTAAAACAACAGTATGTTCTGGTGATAATGTTACTCTAACAGGAGAAGGAGCATCAAAGTATGTATGGGATAATAGTGTGAGTAACGGCGTATCTTTTGTGCCTAACGCGACAAAAACATATACAGTTACTGGAACAGACGTAAATGGATGTACTTCAACGGCAACGGTTAAAGTTATCGTAAATAGTTTACCAAAAGTAGTAGCATTAGCAACGAAAACTAGTATTTGCTTTGGTGAAAATGTTTCATTAACAGGTTCAGGTGCATCAATATACATTTGGGATAATAATGTAATTAATGGTGCTGTTATTATACCAACTACTACAACTTCTTATGAAGTAACAGGTACAGACATGAATGGTTGTATTGGCAAATCAAGCGTTACCATTAATGTAAATCAACTTCCAAATGTTCAGATTTCTTCCAATATATCCACAAATAAGGCTTGCGAAGATGAAGGTTTAGAATTATCATCCAATTTGAATGGAGTTTACGCTTGGAGTAGTGGTGAGTCAACTCAAACGATTTTTCCTACTAAAAGTGGTATTTATTCTTTAAAATTAACAGATGTAAATGGTTGTTCTTCCATTTCCAATGCAGTAAAAGTGACCATTTATCCACTACCGAATGTTGTAATAACAGTGAATGGACCTGCGACGTATTGCACAAGTAATTTATCTGAGTTGGTATCTAGTACAGGTGTAAGTTATTTATGGAATGATGGTTCGATTTCAAAATCTATCAAACCAACTACGAGTGGTGATTACTCGGTTAAAGTAACGGATGTGAATGGTTGTAGTAATACTTCTACTCCTATTACTATAGTTGTGAATGATTGTGCAGGAATAGAACATCTATCTACGATGAATATTCGTGTTTTCCCTAATCCAGCATCTGACAAGTTCATGGTTTCATTACCTGAAAACTTAGGTTTGATAGATCTAAAACTCTATGATAATGCTGGTAAATTAGTAAAAATAATCACGAATATGGAGAAAGAAACTTCCATTTCTGTGGATGATTTAGCGGAAGGTATTTACACGATTAAGTTATATGGCGATAATTTGTTTTATGTTACTCGAGTAACGATTTCAAAATAGAGTAACTATGTATAGATTCAAAAGGGGAGAATGTAATGTTCTCCCTTTTTTTGTGATAACATATTTCGAAAAGCAGAAAAACACCAAAATTTGCGGTGAAAAATCCTTATTTTCACCGCATAATCTGCGGTGAAAAATAAAAAACCGATGAACTCGAAGATTTAATTTTGTTCGATTCTAGTATTTTTCAAATACAACCTGTAAGCCCATAATCCAGTTAATCCTAAATGATAATCAAGGCAAGAATTTAAACTTTCCTAAGGATGAGCCATCCTGCTGCTAATGAACATTTTGCCACTAATTATAATTTAACAGGACACCTAAGATTTCGAAGGTTCGTATATCCTTTGAAACGCAGGAAAACCTGCGGTTAGCCAAGGAGCTGTTGTTCTTCATTCAATTTATACAAAATGGTTGGCAGAAATTCATTTAATTTAGAAAACGCGAACCACTTCTTACCCAAATCTTTTAAAGAAGCACCGATATGGTAAACTTCCTTTCGGTCAAGGATTAGAAATCGGTCGTGGGCAGTTTTCAGTGTTTTAATTTCAATTATCGGATATTGTATATTGTGTTTTGTCAAATCTAATTGCAATTGAGCACTTAATTTTTGTGTGTAAATGGTAGCATTGCAATTGGGTTTTCGTTTGCTCAACATTAATAGGGTGGTTTCGTCAACGTAATTATCAATCAGAATAATGGTCTTTTTAGCTCTTTTAATGAGGTCGTTAGCGAAAACATAGGTATCGAATAATTGTCCTTCGAAAAACACGCCTTGAGTTGGTAGTTCATTGGTATTGAGTTGTAAAGAGATTCTATTCACTTGTTTTGTTAGATCCTCAAGATTATTTTCTATTCGATCCACACGCTGGTTAATTGCATAACCTTTGAGTAAGTATTCACGCAAAATAGTTGTTGCCCATATTCTAAATTGTGTTCCTTGTTTGGATTTAACTCTATATCCAACTGAAATTATGACATCCAGATTATAAAAAGCAACAAGTTTATCGGAATTAGGAATATGCACTTTTTGCATATTGCTTTTTTCATCAAGTTCTTTTTCTCTAAAAACATTTCTTATGTGCCTCGAAATTACAGATTGATCACGTTGAAAAAGAATAGATATTTGTTCCTGATTTAGCCAAACAGTCTCATTTTCAAGTCGAACTTCTATGTGTTCATCTGCCTCATTTGGTCGGTATATTATGATTTCATTCTTCATAGTTAACTTTAATTTAGTGAAAAATATTCTATGAAATTAAAAAAACGAATGTTAATTCATCAAAAATTGGTAGATCTATAATCAACAAATTGGCGTTTTTTTCTACCCACTCCATAGGATATTTTATTACCAATCAAATAACCCCAATCCTCCTATAATACAGTGGTTCTAAAATGACAATCATAGTAAGTATTAGATATTCTTTAACTCTGCGGTGAAAAATATATAATTATTCCTCACTTTTTCTATTCCCCCTTAAATACACCCGATATGCCCATAATCCAGGTAATCCAACAAGGACAATTACCGCAAACATGTATCCTTTCGTTAACAGATAAAAATCTTTAACCCCCAATTGCACTAATTGTTCTTTTGCCGCTCCGATTCCAATGAAATACGAAAGACTAATATTGGCTTTTACTTTCCATGTTTTAGCAGCTGTTTGGAAAACGATTTCTCCATCAAACAAATTGATTGGAAATAGAAAGAAAACACACATTGAAATGACTACACCTAGTGCAAATACAAACCACGGATTTTTAAATTTTTGTTTCATTTTATTGTTTTTATCAGTTAGTCACCTCCCTCGATCCTTTTCTCTTCGAGAGCTTTAGAGACCGGGGTTAAGTCTTTTTCTTTTATCTATAAGTCTTTCATCTTTTAGTCTTTTGTCTAACGTCTAGCGTCTAATGTCTCAAACTTATCCTAAAAGTAGTTCCTTTATCGATTTCGGAATGTAATACAAACACATTTCCTTTATGGTATTCATTGATAATTCGTTTCACTAAAGAAAGTCCAAGTCCCCAACCGCGTTTTTTGGTGGTATACCCTGGCTTAAAAATGGTTTTAAACTGATTGTTTGCGATTCCTTTTCCTGTATCCTGAATGTCGATATTTACATGGGTATTATCGCGCGAAATATGGATATTTAATTGCCCGGAAGTTTCCATGGAATCTACAGCATTTTTGGTAATGTTTTCAATCACCCATTCTATCAACGGCGGGTTGTGAGGAACTAGCATTTCCTGTGAATCGCTTTGTATGGAAAATTGAATTTTGCTCGAGATACGTAATTTCAAATAATCAATCACCGTACTAACGGTTTCTACTATGTTTTTGTCTTCGAGTTGTGTTGCTGAACCAATTTTAGAAAAACGGTTGGCCACTTGTTCTAAGCGACTCACATCTTTTTGCATTTCTACAGGAATATTCGGATCTATGTTTTGAGTTTCTAAATATTGTACCCAGGCTAATAAAGAGGATAGAGGTGTACCTAATTGATGGGCTGTTTCTTTCGCCATTCCTGCCCAAACTTGGTTTTGTTCCGCTTTACGGAAGGTATTGAAGATGAGGTAACCCACAAAAATAAATAGGGTAAAAATGATAAATTGCACATATGGGAAATACTGTAATTTTTTTAATTCAGGACTATCATCATAATACAACAAACTATGTTGTTTGCTGCCAAAATTGATTGGAATCGCTTTATTACTGTGCTTTAATTGTTCGATTGTTTCTAACAATTCACTTCTTCGTTGATTGCTCAATGGAAGATTTGTTGCTAATATGGAATCTGAATCAGCATCTATCAATAATACTGGAACAGCGCCTTCATTCGCTTTCAATTCTATGTTAAATGCATGTATCAAAGAATCTCTTTCACGTTCTAATCGTGTGATTTCTTTGGAATCGGTATAGGCACAATTCATCACCAATCCTTCATCGATTTCGATGGTGATTTTGTATTTCCAAGAATTTGCTAAATAGAGAAGCGTATCGTTAAACATCCGTTTTACGGTCGTGTCAGGTATGGCGTCGTGTAAATTATTGAAATCGGAATACGTGAAATCGAGGTGAAGATGTTCTGAAATATCGTTGTTGTTATCGAAGATAATTACAGGAATAGACTTGTTTATGCCTATAATTTTTAAAGGTAAGGTATAATCAGGCATTTGTTGTCCGTCGACCGGTTTTAAAATCTCTTTAGTGGCAATACTCCATAATTCCATTTCATTTCGTTCTTTGTCGCGTAGCTGAGAGAAAGTGCGATTGGTAAGTTGCACCAATTCTGCTTTTTTCTTTATTGCCTCCGCCCATTGTTTTACGCGGTAGCGTTCTCGTATACTTACTTTGGAGACGATGGAATTAGAGAAAAATAAAGACGCGGATATCAATACCAGCGCGATGCCAAGTAAAATGATTTTCCAACGTTGTTTTTTTGAATAAAGATTCATGAATTTCCTTCGAACTATCAAAGATATAAATTTGAGAAGGTAAACGATAATTAAGCCGAATTTATTTGTGTTCAAAACTTACGGTTCTTTATGTGGATAATCCCCAATAATTTTAGGGTTTCTATCAAAGTAAAATTGTAAATTTGGATCACAATTTTTAAATAAGAATAATGAGTTTACTTACCGTAGGAAGTGTTGCGTTTGATGCGATTGAAACGCCATTTGGAAAAACAGATAAAATAATTGGAGGTGCTGGTACTTATATTGCCTTGGCTTCTTCTTTTTTCGCTAAAAACCAGAACATCGTTTCTGTTGTTGGAGATGATTTCCCACAAGAAATGTTAGACTTATTGTCGCAACGCGGTGTAGATCTTACTGGTTTACAAATCAAACAAGGTGAAAAAACATTTTTTTGGTCTGGTAAGTACCATAACGATATGAATACACGTGATACCTTGATCACAGAATTGAACGTATTAGAAAATTTTGATCCAATCATTCCTTCTGATTACCAAGGAGCAGATTTTTTGATGTTAGGAAATTTAAGCCCGCAAGTGCAACGCTCTGTGATTGAAAGATTGACGGAACGTCCAAAGTTAATTGCAATGGATACAATGAATTTCTGGATGGATATTGCCTTGGATGAATTGAAAAAAACAATGGCATTGGTTGACTTATTAATCATTAATGATGAAGAAGCGCGTCAATTATCTGGTCAAAGTTCGTTAGTAAAAGCAGCGAAAGTGATACGTGCGATGGGACCTAAATATTTGATTATCAAAAAAGGCGAACATGGCGCTTTATTATTCCATGGCGATAAAATATTCTTCGCACCAGCATTACCTTTGGAAGAAGTTTTTGATCCAACAGGAGCAGGAGATACGTTTGCAGGTGGATTTATGGGCTATTTAGCAAGTACTGGTGATATTTCTTTTGAGAATATGAAACGTGCAATTATTGCTGGTTCTGCATTGGCTTCATATTGTGTAGAACAATTCGGGACGCAAAAATTAGTGGAAATCACACAAGAAAATTTAGATGCACGTATACAAGAGTTCGTAGCGTTGTCTAACTATGATATGGTTTACCAAGCAAATTAATAGTTTATTATACTTCCTCCCTTTAGGGAGGATTGAGGAGGGTGACCTCTTTTGACCCTAACAAATTTCAAGAATGGAAAAGAAAAATTTTATCGATCGACTAAAAGAATTAGCTGTAAATGAAGATGTTTTTGCAGTATCACGTGCTATTAATGAATTGCGCGGTCAATTTGAAGATTTTTGTATTGAACAAGATCGTTTAAAACAAGTTGCAGTTTTAGAAGCACAAGAACGTGGAGAAACAGTTGAGTTTATAAATGAACCAGATCCATTAAAAGAGGAGTTTTACACGATTTTTAGCGAGTATAAAGAACGTAGAAATAAACTTTCTTCCGAGAAAAAGTTAGAAGAGGAATCCAATTTACGTAAGAAAAAAAATTTAATTGATCGACTAAAATTGTTGATTGAATCGGAAGAAAATATCGGAGCAGCTGTTGAAACCTATAAAGAAATCCACGAATCTTGGAAAACAGTTGGCGATATACCACGCGAGAAAAGACAAGATATTCATTCGGAATATTCTAAATTATTAGAGTCTTTCTTTTTTAATTTAAAGATTTACAGAGAGTTAAAAGATCATGATTTGAAGCGTAATTTCCAATTGAAAACGGAGATTGTCACTAAAATTGAGACCTTAATAACCAATGATGTTATTCGTGATTTAGAAGTACAAATTAAATTATTACAAAATGAGTTTGACTCATTAGGACCTGTTCCAAAAGAAGAGTGGGAAGGATTGAAGAATACGTATTGGAATGGGGTTAAGGCAGTTTACCAAAAAATTACAGATTTCTACGACGGAAAAAGACAAGAACAAAAACAAAATGTAGATCGTAAACATACCTTATTAGAACAAGTTAAAGCGTTTGTAAGTCAAATTGGAAATTTACACGATGTAAAAGCATGGGATTTAGCTACCGAAAATTTGTTGCAAATTCAAAATGAATGGAAAACAATTGGTCAAGGTCCAAGAAAAGAAAATGAAGAACTTTGGACTGCATTACGTTCTGAGTGCGATATCTTCTTTGCTGCAAAAAAAGCTTTCTATCAGGTAATTAAAGATAAGTTTGAAGGTGTTGCAAAACAAAAAAATAGCTTAATCGAAAAAGTTGTTGCGCTACAAGATTCTACAGACTGGAAAGGTACCTCAGAAAAAATTATTCGTTTACAACAAGAATGGAAAAATTTAGGAAGTGCTGGACAAAAAAACGAACAAAAATTGTGGAAAGATTTTCGAAGTGCTTGTGATGTTTTCTTTGAAAATAAAAAACAATTCTTTGCAAAAGAAGATGAGGTAAACGCGAGCAATTTAGAAGCTAAAAAAGCATTAATTACGGAAATTGAAGCGTATGTAGTTGGAGAAGATAAACAACAAGTAATCGCGGATTTAAAAGAATTCTCAAATCGTTTTAATGCCATCGGTAAAGTGCCTTTCAAAGAAAAAGATACAATTTATCAAGCATTCAAAAATGTGTTGGATATTCATTACAATAAAATCAAATTGGAAGGTGTAGAAAAGGATAAAGTGATGTTTCAAGCTCATCTAGATACCTTGAAATCGAATCCAAATGCTCCCAAATTAATTGAAAAAGAACGCCGTGATCTAGAGCAAATGATTACAAAACAACAACAAGATATTAACCAACTAGAAAATAATCTTGGTTTTGTTTCTAAATCGAAAGCTGGAGATGCCCTTCGAAAAGATGTTGAGCATAAAATTAATGTAGCAAAAGACCGTATCAAAGAATATAAAACGAAGATTAAATTACTTACTACGAATGAATAAATCGGTAAATATTCTCTTGATATTACTTCTAATCCCAGTTTTTGGATTGACAATCTTTGTTGGTTTCGACCTACCGATAGAATTTTTAAAAACGAGTGGTAAAAATTTACCCTACCAACATGTGGTTTTTATCATTTTCGGGATTTTGATCTTCCTATTAGGTGCGCGTCGTTCCATGCAACGTTGGATAGGTGTGAAAATGGTAAATAAGGAAGAGAAATACCAATGGAACCAAGAAATTGATGCGAAAAGAAAAGCACAGATTAATATGTATTTAATCATTGAAGGTGTAATGCATATTTTAGTAGCATTTGCGTTAATCTTGCTTACCCAAAAAGCATTAGTAATTGCTACTGTGTTTTTTGCTTTGGGATTAGATCACATTTTATTTTGTGTTTTTGGTAACATAAAAAATGTGTGGCGTGTAGGTGTTACAAATAAAGCGATTGTTATTGCCGAAAGAGATTTTAAAGTGATTTATTTTTCCGGTTTACGTCGTGTGACTGTCCACCAACAAACGTTATTTTTTGACTACATCAAAGAATTGCAATTGGCTATTTCCATTGATTCCATATCTCCTAAAAATAGAGCGTCATTTAGAAATGTACTAGAGGAAAAGTTGAATCGAGATAAGGTTCACTTTTCGGAAACGTTTAAAGAGTTTTAAAAAAAAATATTGGAAGAATTTTAACTTTCCTCCTAGAGGAGGGACTGAGAGAGGTGATATCCATTTCATCTAACAAAAAAGGAGGTAACATTTAAGTGACCTCCGTTAATCCCACCGTCTCTGAGGTTCTCGAAGAGAAAGAGGGAAAACTTAAATTAATTCCGCAATCGATCGAACGAAAAAAAAGATTTAAAATTAAAAATTCGGTTTTAAGTCGTGATTTTTGAAGAATTCATCTACATATTCCACCGCTTCTTGTGCTGTATCAACTACTTTAAATAAGTCTAAATCTTCCGGTGAAATATTATGTTCTTGTTCGAGCATTGCAGTGCGTATCCATTCAATCAAACCATCCCAATATGCATGACCAATTAAAACTACAGGCCTACGCGATATTTTCTTCGTTTGAATTAATGTAAGCGCTTCAAATAACTCATCAATCGTTCCTAGTCCTCCAGGTAAAATAACGAATCCCTGTGCGTATTTTACGAAAATAACTTTACGTACAAAGAAATAATCAAATTGTAGATTATGCTCTTGATCTATATATGGATTGTGATTTTGTTCAAATGGTAAGTCAATATTTAATCCAACTGATTTTCCTTTTCCTTCTTGAGCCCCCTTATTTCCAGCCTCCATAATTCCTGGTCCACCACCTGTAATAATTCCATAACCACTCTCTGCAAATATTCGTGCTACTTCTACCCCTAATTGGTAGTATTTATTTTCTGGTTTCGTGCGAGCAGAACCGAAAATGGAGATACATGGTCCTATCTTGGCCATACGTTCATATCCCTCTACAAATTCTGACATTATTTTAAATATGGCCCAGCTATCGTTTGTTTTTATTTCTGTCCAATCTTTATGAAATCTGTTCATGGCTTCAATATTTGGTAATTTAACAATAAAACAATATATACATTATTTTTCAGTATTTGAATAGGTCTAGGTATATATTTATCCTTGGGAAATATAGATAATTGGTGCGCGAAATAAGTTAAGCAATACGAATTCAATATTATCGCTCGATTTCCTTCTTTAAATAAGGTGCTGTATGGGAACGTGTTTTTTTTAATTTTGCTAAAGCTTCAGGTGTGCCTTCAAACAATATTTCGCCACCATTTTTACCGCCTTCAGGCCCTAAATCAACTAGGTAATCAGCTACTTTAATGATATCCAAATTGTGTTCAATTACTAACACCGTATTCCCTTCATCTACCAATTTTTGTAGTACAATCAATAAAAGTCGTATATCTTCAAAGTGAAGACCAGTGGAAGGTTCATCTAAAATGTAAATGGTTTTACCAGTTCCTTTTTTTGCTAGTTCCGTTGCCAGTTTAATACGCTGAGCTTCTCCACCTGAAAGCGTAGTGGATGCTTGACCTAGTTTTACATATCCTAATCCTACGGAAACGAGTGTTTCTAAGATGCGGTGTATTTTAGGTATCTTATCGAAAAATGTACAAGCCTCTTCAATATTCATCTCCAACACATCACTGATTGATTTTCCTTTAAAACGTACCTCTAATGTTTCACGATTGTATCGCTTACCATTACAAGTTTCACAGTTAACATATACATCAGGCAAAAAATTCATTTCAATGACTTGAATTCCAGCTCCGCCACAAGTTTCACAGCGGCCTCCAGCCACATTAAAGGAAAATCTCCCAGGTTTATAACCTCGAATTTGAGCTTCTGGTGCTGCCGCAAATAAACTGCGTATTTCCGTAAATAAATTCGTGTAGGTTGCTGGATTAGAACGTGGTGTTCTACCAATAGGACTTTGGTCTATTTCTATGACTTTATCTAAATGTTCTAATCCGTGTATGGATTTGTAAGGCATTGGTTTTTTAACCCCCTTGTAAATGTGTGCATTCAATATAGGGTAGAGGGTATGGTTAATCAAAGTCGATTTTCCACTTCCCGAAACACCCGAAATACAGGTTAAAGTTCCTAACGGTATGTTTAAATCAACATTACGCAAGTTATTTCCAGTTGCGCCAAGTAAACGTAAGGTATTCCCATTCCCCTTTCTACGTGTTTTTGGGATTTCTATTTTTTTGTGTCCTAATAAATATTCGGTGGTCAGTGAATTACTTTCTTTAATTTCATGGAAGTTACACGCGTTTAAAATACGACCACCATGCACACCAGCCCCAGGACCAATATCTACTAAGAAATCAGCAGCTTCAATCATTTCTTGGTCGTGTTCAACAACTAATACGGAATTTCCACGATCACGTAAATTTTGAAGTGAATGAATTAATTTTGAGTTGTCCCGTTGGTGTAGTCCAATACTTGGTTCATCTAATATATACAGCACGTTCATTAATTCAGAACCAATTTGTGTTGCTAAGCGAATGCGTTGTGCTTCACCACCTGATAGACTATTAGCAGAACGATTTAAACATAAATAATTTAGTCCAACCTGAAGAATAAATTGCAAACGTGATTTTATTTCTTTTAGAATTTCTGCTCCAATAGTAAGTTCACTTTTGGATAAATGTTGTTCTAATTCTGAAAACCAAGTTGCTAATTCTTCGATATCCATTTGGGTTAATTCCCCAATGTTTTTGTCATTGATTTTAAAGAATAGGGACTCTTTTTTCAAACGGGAACCAGAACAGGATGGACACGTAACTTTATTCATGAAGGATTGCGCCCAACGTTGAATGGCAGCACTACTATCTTCCGAATGTCGTGTAATGAATTGAATGATTCCTTCAAAGATAATTTTATTCGCTTTTTTGTCGTATTCAATTCCTTCGTTTCCATTGAGAATGGTTTGAAGAACATCGGCAGGTATATCTTCTAAAGGTGTTTCCAAACTTAGATTTTCATGACTTAATAAAGTCTGTAATTTTTCGAAAATCCATGTTTTTTTATATTCACCTAATGGAATAATTCCACCCTTTTTAATCGATTTTTTAAAATCAGGAATTATTTTATCAATATCTATTTCTGCAACATCTCCCAATCCACTGCACTGAGGACATGCACCATACGGTGAATTGAATGAAAATATATTTGGTTCGGCTTCTTGGTAACTAATACCTGAACTTGGGCACATCAACAAACGACTAAAGTGTTTAATTTCGTTGGTATCGTAATCCAAAATAGAAATGGTTTTTTCACCATATTTCATGGCTGTAACAACCGAGTCATACACACGCTTTGGGTCAATTCCTTCGATATGTAATCGGTCTACAACGATAGATATATCGTGAATTTTATATCGATCTACTTGCATACCTGGAGTTATATCTACTACAACGCCATCGATAAATACTTTCGAGAATCCCATTTTGAGAATCTGTTCAAATAATTCTCGATAATGTCCTTTTCTACCCTTGATCTTTGGTGCTAGAACACTTATTTTTTTTCCTTTATATTTCGCAAGTATAAGTTCTACAATTTGTTCGTCTGAATACTTAACCATTTTTTCTCCAGAATTATAGGAATATGCTGTTCCTATTCTTGCATAGAGTAAACGTAAAAAGTCATATATTTCTGTTATTGTTCCAACAGTTGATCTTGGTGAGCGTGAAACCGTTTTTTGTTCTATAGAGATAACTGGACTCAAGCCATTTATTTTATCTACATCTGGTCGTTCTAGATTTCCTAAGAATTGTCGCGCATAGGCTGAAAAGGTTTCAATATATCTACGTTGACCTTCTGCAAAAATGGTGTCAAATGCTAAAGAAGATTTCCCTGATCCGGATAAACCTGTAAATACTACTAATTTATTTCGTGGAATTACTAAATCAATATTTTTAAGATTGTGCTCTCTTGCACCAAGAATTTCAATTACATCTTGTAGTTCTTCCTTTTTCATTTTTGGTAGTATGCGTAAGGTCTAAGTTTTTCTTTATTCTCGGGTAAAAGTAAGGTGTATTTTTTGTTTTTAATAGTCAAATGTGTTTTCAATATCCAAGGATTTAATTTTTTTAAGATTTTATAATTATATCCTTTAGTTATGGCCCAATCTGAAAGGTTTTGTATGGTAGAAGTTATTACATATTTTTTAGTTTGAATCACTGGATATTTTTGTGAATCTGGAATTGAAAATCCGTATGCAAGCTGATTTTCTAGGATAATTTTCAAAGCTAATATACGATATACATATCTTCCTGTCTCCTGATTTTGTTCCATGTCGAAATAATTGCTTGCTTTTTGCCAATGTAAATCTGTGTTTACTCCACCCATTCCTCGGTTATAGGATGTTGCAGCTAAAATCCAATCTCTAAATTGAAGATTTGCTTGTTTCAGGTATTTACATGCAGCGTGTGTACTTTTCTCAACATCCAAGCGCTCGTCTACTTCTGGACTTATTTCTAAATGATATTCTTTCGCAGTAAATGGCATAAATTGCCAAAATCCTTGTGCTCCAACAGGACTAATTGCTTGTTCTACTAGTGCACTTTCAATAACCGCTAAATATTTAAAATCATTCGGCACATTTTCTTGTTTTAATATTTTTTCGATGACTGGAAACCAGCGATGAGCACGTTTAATAATTTGTGAAGTTGCTGATTGTAAGTATACGTTTGTTAATACTTCTCGATCTAAACGTTCGCGAATATCTTGATCTTCTAAATATATTACTTTCCCTCCAAAGTACATTTTGGCTGGTAAATCCGGTAATTGAAATGCTTGTTGTGTTGGATTGTTTATTTGTTCTTTAAGAACTTCTTTTTTTTCATTACATGCAAAAAACAAGATGCAAATAGAAAGAATACTAATTATCTTCATGTTTTGGTATTGGTTGTTTATATTTTAATGTAATAAA
>CANHRS010000011.1 GCA_947463445.1 Flavobacteriia bacterium
AAACCCATAAGCTAAATTCTAAGAAGAAAAAAATTGAAGAAAAATTAAAAATTGAATTAAGACAAAAATCAAAAGTAAATTCTGAACATTCTTTAAAAAAATATATTTATGAACTTTTAAATAGGGAGTTTCGCTCAATTGAATCAATAGTTCAAAAAATGTCTAGTAAGATATACCAAGATTTTAAGACTAAAAGTTCAAAAACTAAAACAAAAAAGTTATGGGAAGAAATTAACGATGAATTGAAAAAATACAATTCAAAAGGATATTTTAAATATAAATTAGTCCCACCTCAATTATTTGAGTCAAACTATGATATTGCTTTCGAACATTTTGACAAAACAAAAAATACTTTTATTCATTTTGATTCTTTGTCAAGTGGTGAAAAAATTATTTTTGAACTAATATGTTATTATTTTGCGTCGAAAGAATCAAAACTTGAAATGATAATGCTAGATGAATTTGACGCAAATCTAAATCCAGTATTAGCTGAACAATATATAGAAGTAATTAAAGATCAATTTAAAGATATTAAAGTTGTTTTAACAACGCATTCTCCTTCTACAGTTGTAGAAGTTAATCCAAATGAATTATTTGAATTAACTAATTCAAAAGAGCTTAAATGTGCAGATAACGAAGATGGAAAAAAAGAAATCTTAAAAAGGTTAGCGCCAAAATTCGTATATCATGGTGAATTTGGAATTTTAGAAGATGTATTTAATATAAAATATGAGAAAATAGTTTTTCTTGAAGGTAAAAATGATGTAAAAAACTTTGATATTGGCTTAACTAATGAGAAATATAAATTTATTGACTCGACTGGAGT
This sequence comes from Flavobacteriia bacterium, assembly GCA_947463445.1. Taxonomy (GTDB): domain Bacteria; phylum Bacteroidota; class Bacteroidia; order Flavobacteriales_D; family Crocinitomicaceae; genus CANHVK01. The sequence continues at coordinate 827 of CANHRS010000011.1, forward strand.
TGGTAATATGCCAGATTTGATAAAAATTTTCAAAGTAATTCCATTTTTTAAAAATTTAGCGCATCAAAAACAAATAATTTTTCTTTTTGACTTTGATAAGGAAGGAATTGAAAAATTATCCGAAAGCATAACAACTTCAATACAAGAAATATATGATAATTTTAGAGAAAAAAAATGTTTCATTTCTAAAATTTCAAATGATTTAAATATTTATGTTTCACATTTAATTCCAAACGATAGCCATTCTTGGAAAATTGAACATGAATATAGACATCAGGAATTAAGATCAGAAGGTTCTATTGGTATACAAAGGCAATTTGAACACATATTAAATATGGATAAAGAAACTATTTTATCAATAAACGAATAATATCTTTCTATGAAATAGAATCCTTGAAAAACCATTTTAACTTAGGCAAGAAAACGTGGTTTCAGTTGGTAAAAGGAAAAATGCTTGATGTAACTATTGAAAAAGGTATTGAACTAACTATAGTAGCAAGTATTTATGAGCAACTTTCAGAAGGTTTTGCAATTGCGTCAAAGTGGCTAAAATGATAATAAAATACTAAAGATAAATTAAAATGGCAAAATACAGCGTACACCAACAACCCGTAGAAACATTATTAAGTTGGATAAAATCTGGTGATATTGCTATTCCGGAAATTCAACGTCCATTTGTTTGGAATGGAGCCAAAGTAAGAGATTTAATAGATTCTTTATATCAAGGGTATCCTGTAGGGTATATTATCACTTGGCGTAATCCTGATGTCAAATTAAAAAACGGAGAATTATCCGCAGGAAAAAAGGTTTTGATAGATGGGCAACAACGTATTACCGCTTTAACAGCAGCCATTGTAGGTCAACGCGTTTTAGATAAAAATTATAAAGAAATCAACATTCGTATCGCCTTTAATCCCTTGGAGGAAAAATTTGATGTACTCAATAAGGCCTATGAAAAAAGCCCTGAATGGATTGATAATATTAATCCAATTGTAAATGATGAAATTTCTATTTCAAAAGCAATACGAAAATATTGCCAAGACAATCCGTATGCAAACGAAGATTTAGTAGAAGAACGTATCGAAAACTTAAAACGCATCAAAACCAAACAAGTGGGTATTATTGAATTGGATGCTAGTTTGGATATTGATACGGTTACCGAGATTTTCATCCGTATCAACCAAAAAGGAGTCGTATTGAGTAATGCCGATTTCGTAATGTCTAAGATTGCTTCTGACGAACAACACGGTGGAAATAAAATGCGTAAGATGGTAGATTACTTCTGCCGTTTACTCGTTGATAAAGGTTTTATAAAACATATTCAAGACAATGACACTGCCTTTACGCAATCTGATTACTACAAAGAAATCAAATGGATGGCTACAGGCGCGGATGATTTATACGTACCCGATTACATCGATATGCTGAGAGTTGCTTTTACGTTTAAATTCAGTAGAGGTAAATTCAGTGATTTGGTTGCTTTGTTATCTGGACGTAATTTTGAAACACGTTCTTATGAAGGAAGTATTGCTGAAGCTAGTTATGCAAAATTATCTGAAGGCTTATCTGCTTTTGTGAATCAAACAAATTACCAACGTTTTGTAATGATTATTAAATCGACTGGATTAATCAGTAAGAAATTAATATCTTCTCAAAACAGTTTAAATTTTGCCTATGCCCTATATTTGAAATTAAGAGAAGACGGCATGGGAGAAGCAGAATCTCAAGGATATGTGAGACGTTGGATGGTGATGAGTATGTTTATCGGAAGATATTCGGGATCTGCTGAATCACGCATAGATGAGGATATCAAACAAATTAACGATAAGGGAATAGCTGCTTATTTAATACAAATGGAGCAAGCAAATCTAGGTCCTGGATTTTGGGATTTCGGAATCATTAATGATCTTGAAACTTCCAGTGTCAATAACAATGCTTACAACCTTTATCTAGCTGCACAAGTAAATAACAATGCCGTTGCATTTTTATCTAAAAATATGAAAATTAGCGCGCTTATAGAACAACGCGGTGATGTGCACCATATTTTTCCAAAAAAATACTTGATGAATAATGGTTATCCTCAAAAAGCCTATAATCAAGTAGCTAATTTTGTATTTACGGAACAAGCAACCAATATAAAAGTCGGCATGCTTACACCTAAAGATTATTTGGATAAAATAAAAGCTCAAATTGAAGCAGGAACAAATGAAATAAGCACTTTGGATTCTACTACTAGCCTTCAAGAAAACTTAATAAACAATGATATACCTAGTATTATTGAAGAAGCGAGTCACTTGGTATATGAAGATTTTTTAGAAGAACGAAGAAGATTGATGGCTAAAAAATTAAAAGGTTATTATGAGTCTTTGTGAAAGTGACTCATATCAATTTGTCCAGTTTTTACTAAAATAAACTGGACAAATAAAATCTGAAATCACCTTATTTAATTGACAATTATAAATCTCACCTATATACGATATCGCCAATAGGTGCTCTATGTAAACTCCTAAATAATTGACAAGTTTTCTGTTCAAAATGCTTGACATACTAAATCCAATAAGCTTCATAATTTATCATTCGCAATAAAAATAAACATTTGTCCAGTTTTTACTAAAATAAACTGGACATTTTACTATATTTGCTTCAAGGATATAAAAATGAAAACAACTGATTATATTACATATACAATAGACAGACTACCCAAAGGGTATATTTTCACCTATGCAGACTTTACCAATGAGGTGAACAACAAAGAAGCAATTATAAAAGCATTGAATAGAATGGCTGTTGCGGGTAAAATAGCTAAACTAAGTAAAGGTAAATTTTACAAACCTGAAAACACTGTTTTTGGCGCTTTAGAACCTAATCAATACCAAGTTGTAAAAGATTTATTGGAAGAAGATGGAAAAACAATTGGCTATTTAACTGGTTACAGTATTTATAATCGGTTAGGACTTACAACACAAGTAAGTAACACGATACAAATAGGGAAAAATGTAGTGCGCTCTAAATTTAAAAGAGAACGTTACACCATTTCCTTTATCAAGCAAAAGAATACAATCACGAAAGAGAATGTTTCTTTCTTGCAATTGTTAGATGCCATTCGCTACATCAAAAAAATTCCGGATGCTTCAATAGTGTTTGCATGTACACGTTTTTTATCCATCCTAAAAGACATGACAGATAAAGACATTACTACTTTCGTACGATTGGCTCAAAAATACCCACCTTCCACCAAAGCGTTAATAGGCGCACTGCTGGATGAATTAGGCAAAGAATCAATGACGGTTACATTACAAAAATCACTGAATCCAATTACGAAGTACAACTTATCAGGAGTAGATAAAGTAATTTCTTCCACCGAAAAATGGAACATTGTATGAGGTTACATGAAAATCGCACCCTCTTTAGGCAATCCATTGAGTTTGCTGCTCAAAAACTGAATATGCTTCCAATATACATTGAAAAAGATTATTGGATAACATTTGCATTACACACTATTTTTCACAATAAAATTGGTAATGAAGTTGTTTTCAAAGGTGGAACAGCATTATCGAAATGTTTCGGTATCATAGAACGTTTTTCGGAAGACATAGATTTAGTGGTGTTACAAAATGAGTCTGATTCTGGTAGTAAACTAAAGAGTAAGTTAAAAAAGATTACAGAAGTTGTTTCTCAACAGTTAAAAGAAATTGAAATAAATAAAATCACCACCAAATTAGGGATGATTCGCAAAATTGCATATCAATATCCGAAAATAACCACAGGTGTTTTTGGTCAAGTGAGAGATGTAATTATTGTAGAAGCAACCTGGTTAGGTAGATACGAACCCTATCACAAGCAACAAATTTCATCTTACATCTTTGAAATGATGCAAGGAGCAAATCAAATTGATTTAGCTAAAGAATATGGAATGCTTCCGTTTGAAGTTCAAGTATTACATGTAAACAGAACAATTTGCGAGAAAATAATGAGTCTTGTCCGATTTTCATATGGAGAACATCCATTAGAAGATCTTCACAATAAAATTCGTCATACATACGACCTTCACCAACTATTAAAAGAAACCGAAGTGAAGAATTTTTTCAATTCTACGGAATTTAATAAAATGTTATTGTTAGTCGCGCAAGATGATGTAGCAAGTTTCAAAACGAATAATAGTTGGTTAGAAAAACACCCTAAAGATGCACTTATATTTAACGATACTGAAAATGTATGGGAAGAATTGAAGGAGACTTACAACAATGAGTTTAGTAATTTAGTTTATGGTAAATTGCCAAAAAATGAAGCTGTTCTCGAAACATTAAAAATGATTCAAGAACGATTGAAAGCAATTTCTTGGACAATAAAAATTGAAACCAAAGAATGAAATTTACAGAAGAAAAATTAGAAAAAGCATTCATTGAATTAGTTGCGAAAGAAGGCTTTAATCATCATTTTGGGGTAGCCATTACAAGGTCTCCAGAGGAAGTATTGATAGAAGAAGATTTACAAAACTTTTTATTGAAGCAATATCAATTTGAGGGTATTACACTAAATGAATGTAAGTCAATCATTCTGCAATTAAAATCCCTTTCATCATCTGATTTATATGAAAGTAATAAAACGTTCATGAGCATGCTTTCGGACGGTTTTATTCTAAAAAGAGAAGACCGTTCTCAAAAAGATATTTACATACAACTAATTGATTATTCAGGATTAGGAAACCATAAACAACCAGAAGAAAACCAATTACAAAAAGTTTTTGCTGATCCAGAGGTTCCTTATGGAAAAGATAATAATATTTATAAGTTTGTTAATCAACTTGAAATTCAAGGTACAGAAAAACGCATACCAGACGGTATCATTTACATCAATGGCTTACCACTAGTAGTTTTTGAATTTAAAAGTGCAATTCGAGAAGAAGCCACAATTCATGATGCTTATATACAACTAACAACAAGATATAGAAGAGATATACCCGAACTTTTCAAATACAATGCATTATGCGTGATAAGTGATGGGGTAAACAACAAAGCAGGTTCATTTTTCGCTCCCTATGATTTTTTCTATGCTTGGCGCAGAGTAGCAGGATTAGCAAAAGAGGTAGATGGAATTGATTCTATGTTCACCTTAGTGGAAGGATTGTTAAATAAAAACCGATTGCGAGACATTATTCGCAATTTTATTTACATTCCAGATAGTTCTAAAAAGAATGAAAAAATCGTTTGTCGTTACCCACAATATTATGCCGCAAAAGCCTTGTTTGAAAATATAAAACAAGTACAAAAGCCAAAAGGTGATGGTAAAGGAGGTACATATTTTGGTGCTACGGGCTGTGGAAAAAGTTATACAATGCTTTACTTGACTCGTTTGTTAATGAGAAGTGAGCATTTTCGAAGTCCAACAATTGTATTAATTACCGACAGGACAGATTTAGACGATCAACTTTCAGGTCAATTCACAAATGCTAAAAATTTCATTGGAGACAATACGGTAATAAGTGTTGAAAGTAGAGCGAATCTGAGAGAGTTGATACAAGGTCGTCAAAGTGGAGGTGTATTTTTAACAACGATTCACAAATTTACCGAGGACACAAGATTATTATCTGATAGGTCTAATGTGATATGTATTTCAGACGAAGCACATCGTAGTCAAACCAATTTAGATCAAAAACTAAGAATTACCGAAAAGGGAGTAACAAAAACCTATGGTTTTGCGAAGTATTTGCATGATTCCTTACCAAACGCAACATTTGTTGGTTTTACAGGTACTCCGATTGATGCTACTTTAGATGTATTTGGAAAAGTGGTAGATGCATATACAATGACAGAATCTGTAAACGATGAAATTACGGTTAGAATTGTTTATGAAGGTAGAGCAGCGAAAGTGGCTTTGAAAAATAGTGAATTAGAAAAAATAGAGAAATATTACGAGGAATCCGCAAAGCTTGGAACGAATGATTATCAGATTGATAAAAGCAAACAAGAAACGGCGAGTATGTACTCCATATTGGGTGATCCAAAACGTCTAAAAACAGTAGCAGAAGATTTTATCTTACATTACGAGCAAAGAATTGAGGAAGGTGCTACCGTAAAAGGGAAAGCGTTGTTTGTAAGCAGTAGTCGAGAAATTGCCTATGCGTTATATAAAAATATTATCGAGTTACGTCCTGAATGGGCTGAAATCAGAGAAGCCGAGGAAGGTGTTGAACTTTCGGAGAAGGACAAGCGAGAGTTGAAACCAATCCAGCGTGTGAAGATGGTGATGACAAGAGGAAAAGACGACCCTAAAGAACTTTGGGATACGTTGGGTACCTCTGAGGATAGAAAAGAACTCGATAGACAATTCAAAAATCCAAAATCCAACTTTAAAATAGCCATCGTGGTTGATATGTGGTTGACAGGGTTCGATGTTCCATTTTTGGATAGTATTTATATCGATAAACCTATTCAACAACACAATTTAATCCAAACAATTTCAAGGGTTAACAGAAAGTTTGAAGGTAAAAACAAAGGATTAGTTATCGATTATATTGGTATAAAAAAACAAATGAATTTAGCTCTTGCTAAATACAACAAAGGAGACGAAGATAATTTTGAGGACATTGATCAATCATTAGTAGTTGTAAAAGATCAACTAGATTTAATTTCAAAATTGATGCACACATTTGATACTTCAAAATATTTTAAAGGGAGTCCAATCGAGCAATTAAACACATTAAATCAAGGAGCAGAATTTGTTCAAAAAACAAAAGATATAGAAACTCGATTTATGGGCTTGGTGAAGCGCTTGAAAGCAGCCTATGATATTTGTGCAGGAAGTGAAAAATTAACGCAGAAAGAAAGAGATTACACCCATTTCTATTTGGCTATCCGTTCCATCATATTTAAACTGACAAAAGGAAACGCACCAGATACAGCACAAATGAACGCAAGGGTTCGAGAAATGATAAAAGAAGCCTTAGAAAGTGATGGTGTAGAGGAAATTTTCAAGTTAGGCAACGAAGAAGAAACAGAACAAGACATTTTTGAAAAAGACTATATTGATAAAATCAATAAGATAAAGTTACCGAATACAAAAATCAAGTTACTCCAACAATTATTGGCCAAAGTAATTGGTGAAATCAAAAAGGTGAATAAAACAAAAGGAATTGATTTCACAAAGAAAATGCAAGCATTGGTAAATCGTTACAATGAACGCGATGAAAATGATGTATTCCGAAGTGAAGTGTATGAAGAGATGGCAAATGCGTTAACCGATATGATTTGGGAAGTACACAAAGAATTTTCAGCAGGAGACGAATTAGGTATTGGCTTTGAAGAGAAAGCGTTTTACGATATTTTAAAAGAATTATGCATTAAATATGATTTCAACTATCCTGACGATAAAATGATTGAACTAGCCAAATCAGTCAAAGAATTAGTTGAAAGTCAAGCAAAATTTCCCGATTGGAACAAACGAGATGATATTAAATCAGCATTAAAAGTTGGATTAATTCTTTTATTGGATGAATTTGGTTATCCACCAGTTGAACGTGATGAAGTTTACCTTGAGATATTTGACCAAGCAGAGAATTTTAAGAAGAATCAAGCAAACTAGTAGTTAGTAACAAATTTGTTTGATTCTATTACTTTTTCAATTTGATCCTCCAACCTCCAAAAGAAGTCAATCCCAGTAATTTCTTCTACCTTATCAATATTAGTTGCATAATCTTTAAAATTAACTTTGGTATTCGAATTCGGTAGGATAAAACCAATGCCTCTCAATTTCCTTTACGTTTTTGGAGTAACACTTTATAATAGGTTTTTGTCAGCGCAACACGATAAGGTCCGATGGTTGGCATAACATAATCAAATATTGGTCCTGTAACCACATACAAGCTATCATATTCAACCGCCCAATTTCTAACTTGCATTTCTAACTTTTTCCAAACCCCACGATAAAACGAGGTAGTTGTAGAAACATAAAATTGTGATTTTTGTTATTTCGTCAAATTGGTATAATTTAAATTTCCATAGTACAAAGGATAGGCATGTGAAGGGTAAATAAAATTAAACTCCACTAAAAACAATTCGAGTGGAGTTTGTGTTTTTTATTTCTTTAAAATAATCTCATAATACAAGTGCTTATTAGAAACCGGAGAAGTCTCAGGAAAAGGAACGACGTACACTTTCATTGTTCGTCCTAGGAAATTTGTTTCACCTAAATAGTCGTATGCGATCTCATCATCTTCATTTTTTCTAGACTTCCACATTTCCTTTAAGGTTTCGTCCATTTTTAAAAATTCATCGGTAACACGTTTTCCCATTAACACAATCTTATCTGGGTCAGCATTTTTCAAGCGGTCTTTCAAACTTTCCAAATGCGATGATTCTACCTTCACAGAATTCGAATTTTTACTTGTTATAGCGTTATCATCAATCATATCTGTAAACCCCAAACCATCCGGGTATGCAGATAAGTTTCCGGAAATAAAAACTTCACTGGCCATGTGTTCGAATGGATAGGTGTTTTCTATACGCTTACATTCACTTATTAACCCAGCATCCTTAAGTATTTTCCAAAAATGAACGCGCGTACAAAAAACGGAACCGATATTTACCGCTTCTTCAGTTGCATTTAATCCTATAAAAACAATTCCGTTTTTACCTGCTAAAAATTTTGTGTGTATTGACATAATAGTATAGATTTTAAATTAATTAATGAAAAAATATTTGATAATAAACGAGTTAAATATTATTCAAAAGTACCTAACTCTTTTAAATAATTCCTTAGTAAAATCGTGAGATAATTTAATACAAAATCACATTCAAGGATTGGTTCTTGGTAATTGAATAGTACTTCATCTACTATTTCGTAGTCATCTAATTCTGTTAAATTAGAGGAAGGATTAAAGATGTTGTAAATGTGTTTTTCAAGTAGGAATCGTCGTGTGTAATTTAGTTTCAGTGCAAGTTGATTATCGACTACTTCAAAATATAAATTAATAATGAATGGTTTATGAATTGATTTTGAGATTTTAAAAACATAGCAATCGACTTTTCTGTCAAATTTTACATGTAATTGATCTTTTTCAATTTCTTTTCTCCAGGAGGAGATCCATAAAAACAATTGATGATTCCATTCAGAGACTAAAAAAAATCCATTTTCAGCATGTAATTTTTCTACATTTTTTTTCCAACTTTCCATATTCTTTTAGATTAAGTGTTACATATATATAAGGAATGATTTATTTCAAATGTGACATTATCACTCAAAATAAATTTTAATTAAAATTAAAACAGTATTATAGATAGTAATAATTGTGTCGGAATCTCTTTTTTACCAAAATAACAACATTAATACTTTGACTATTTTTATGGGTAAAGACACAAATTTGAAGATTTCTCAAACGCTTACTTCCTAGATCTTTTTTTAGTTTTTTGTTTTCAGAAATACCAACAACTATGTTTTTTAAAATCAGATCATCACATATATAGTTTAAGTGTCGCATCATCAAACTTTTTTTGGAATAGTATACATATGCCTTAGCGAAGTCTTCAAGAAATTCATCTTGCCACAAAGTATCCAATTTTAAATGATTATTGAACTTTACATTGTTTATTAAATACAACGTATCGAGTAACGCAAAATTCATTGGGATAAAAGTTCCTAGTGTATCTATGGCGGAAACATTAACTCCCCAAGATTTAAAAAAATCGAAGTCAACTTTGGTTGGATTGATCTTATAATCAATGTGATCTTCGGAAGTGTATTTTAAATTACCATTTTCATCATATGCAGTTTCATCGTAATAGTAAAAATGATATGGGTTTTGTTCCAGTTCTAACGCTCTTTCTTTTTCTGCTTTTGCGATAGAGTCTTGCATCCTTTTTTCTTTGAAAATTTGGAGGATAGCCTTTATTTTTTTTGTGTCTCGAATACTAACTGATTCTAACTTATCGGTTTGTCCAAGTAAACAAAAACTTGTAAAAAGTAAAAATGTCATCGTTAAAAGTTTCATAGTATTTAGTTTTAAAGGTGAATTATAAATGATTGTATTTTGTATAATAATTTATAAATAAGATGTTTAGGTAGGATAGTACAAATTCTTTTTCATGTATTGGGTCTGTTTTTCTGGATATTTCTTCAATGGTATTTGTATATGTTTCAGTTTGATGATCGTAATGTAGCGTATATTCTATCCATAAAATTTGATCATAAAGAGCCGTTTGTTCATCAAACTTTAAAAAATAGTACAAACTAATTGTCTGTTCGATATCATTTGAAAGTGAGATTTCGATATCCTTTCCATTATTTTTTACTTGAATATTACCAAGCTTAATTTGTCCCATAAACTCCCCCCATTCTTCGACCCATTCTTCTAGTAGTTTATTCCATCCTATGTAGAGGATTAACTCTTCTTTATGTAGGAATTCCAAAATGTTTCTTTTCCAATTTTCCATGGTTATTTTTTTTAAATAATTAGTGAAAAATGGTGATTCAATCGGCATAAGCCAATTGAATCTGAAGTTTAGATATGAGGTAAGTAGAAAGTATATCTTTTAAGTAGTTGATCCCTTTAAGACGAAGCGTTTCCCTTAAATTTTCATCGGATCGGATTAATGAAATTGTTGTAGGTTTTTGAAGGTAAGAAGGAAGTGTTGAAATAATTAGTGTACCAGAAGATTTAGGTATCTTTTTTAATAATTGATTAAAAGACTCTCTTATGTGATTTTCATTTTCAATGAATGCATAATCAAAACCAGACTTTTTTTGAGGATTTGGATTTGTTTTAATGCGATTTTTGGTAATTGAAAAAGTTAAATTGTTTGCGGAATTAATTTGAATAGTTTTCATAATCATAAAAGTTTTAAGTAAATATTAGTTGTATATTTATTTAAGCTGTGTGACTATGATTATGTGACAATAAATTTTAATGAATTTTAATAAAAATTTATAATAACCTCAAATACAGTATTTTATTTTTTAAATTTTATCTCAAATGAAATTTAAATGAACTCAATTCTCAATGCAAGTAGAAGTAGTACGTATCAATAAAACATTTCTCGACGGTAAATAAACTCGCTTCGAGCTCCTAATGGAAAATCTTCTTTATCTTCATTAAAATAGAGATACCTTCTTGTATAAATTTTTGTGATGTTTAGTTCTTTTCGATATTCAGCTATTTGTTTTTTTATCTCTTTATTTTCTTTGCCTCCTAAGGCAATAGAGTGATTTCTACCCTTTATTTTATCTTTTCCAGACACAACTACATACATCTTTTTAATGTAAAACACATCTAATACTTCAAATAAATCCATAGCGTATTTGGGTATACGACTTTCAGTTGCAATATAATCTTGGTCATCTTCCATATACTCTTTTGGTCCATTTTTCATATTTGGATCAATATACCAGTCTGCGTCGAACAAGGTGGTGTCTATGCGCCAATAATCATATTTAATTAGATTCTCATTCCGATAGGTATCTTTGTAAATCTCGAGACAAAACGGGTAGAATAATGTGATTTTTTTTCCGTGATTATTTGCGAAGACGCAATTATGTAGACTTTTATCGGGTCGTAAACCAAATTTAAAAATTGTATCTCTATTCTCCCGTAATGTTACATGCCAAACAAACATCTGAGGGATGATTTTTTTGATACCAGGTACATCTGCTAAATTTTTATAAATCATAGTTATAAATTTTAATTATTAAACATTAAGAAACCACTACTAAGGAACTAGATCACTATTTCATTCAATTCATTGATTATACTATTATTAAACACTTAGATTTACTTGTTTATTTGCACTCCAAAGTCTATGTTTATAGCATAATCCACATATTCTTCGTATGCTATTTCTTTTTTTACTATAGATACGCCTATAATATTTGAAGCTTCATTAAGCTCCTCACATAACATAATCGCTTTGTGTTTTGGAGACGAATCAAATGCTTTAATTGCAATTTTAACAATCTCTGAAATTGAAGTATTTTTACTAGTTAGATTACCTTGTATTTGTATTTCTCCCCATATATTTTTATTGGGCAACATTGAAATTCTTTGTTCAAAATTCATTTCTTTATGATCATTAACATCAAATTGTTCATCATGTGGTAATTTATCATTATGAGCTGAATGATTAACCTTAGTACATTTTGCCAAATAGTTAGCATGGTATAAAGCTACTTTTGATATTTCTGCATCATAGATTACAGGACCTAAACCATGTTTTTTACGGTAAATATTAAGTTGTTTTACAAATTCGGTTTCTAGAGCAGACTGAGCATTAGACTTTTCTACAAATAGAAATAGGATACAAATCATATAAAATAATTTTTTCATAATAATTTGATTTTAAATGATTAATGATTTTATTAATTCTCATTTGACCAATATTTTGTGAAAATTTCATTAGTATATTTTGAAGAAAACAAAATTTCATATAGAAAAACATTTTTCTAAAATTTCCATCGTTTTGTTTTCAATACCAGGGTATTTTGACTCTCTATTTCCAGCCACATTTAAAATTATTTTTCTAGATTTTTTGTTAAAAATTTCTTGCACAAAATTCACTATTTTTTCGGAAGCATCTAAATCGTTAATATCCACTAATACATACTCTTTCTCGAATTTTTCACAGATTTTTTTAGTTAAATCAGAACCTCTAGATTTTACCCCAGTTAGTATAACAGTAGCATCCGTTTTACGTACATTTTGTTCCGTTCTATCTTTATAATCAGATTTAGTAGACTCATACATACTATATCTAACTTTAAGACTAAGATCTATTCCGTCTTCAGTTTTACACCCTTTAGGTAAACAACCACCAGTAGCGATTCCTGCTTTTTTTGCTGCTTTTAGAGCACCTAGATCTACACCAGTTTGACCGCCTGATACAATTTTTAATGTTAAATTTTTCATAAATAATGTTTAAGAGTTTATATTTCCTTATCATTATTTATAAGTGTAGTTTCATTAAAATTGTGTCAAAAAAAAGTGTAAATTAATTTATATTTTGAAAATAAATTGTTAACTATCATTTTTTGAGTTAGTTAACTTGTTTATTTTTTATCTGAATATTTGTTAAAACATCAATAGTTAATGTTTCATTATTGTGTTTCATTGATTTCAAAGGAAAATATTCACTTGAAAAATTAATACTATTCAATTAATAAAATGCGAGTAATAATATATGCGTGATATATTATTATAATTTAAAAGATTAAATTCTTAGTCAAATAAAAAACGCTCCTACAATAAGTAAGAGCGTTTTAATAGACGATTTATTTATTTTCAATTTTTCATCTGATTCCGAAACCTAAATTCCATAGATCAGCGGACAAGTCTATAGCATCTCTTTCTATATCTGGATATGCATAAGTTAGTGGTGCTTGAGATTTGAAATTTGTGATTATTTCAGATGGAGTTATTTCAAGTTTTGATATGCTATCCCCTTTATAAATCCAAATTGCATATTTAGGATTTTCTCCTTCTTCTGGATTTGGATTTGGCACCATGAGTTTATATAAAGTAATTTCACCAGTTTTTTCGTCAACGTATTTTTCAAAAGCACTAAAAAAACCTAGGTTTTTCATAGTGTCTTTATATTTTTCTACTTGCATTTCATTAAATTCATCTGATGGCAAAAAAACAGCAGGTGTGAGTGTTTTTCTAAATAATTCCATACGATTAGGTCCTACATTTTTATATTCCCAAGTAAATATTAGAGCTGCGTTATTCTGCGTTATTTTTTCGAGATTTTTTAAATCACTTAAACATTCTTTTAATGATTCTAAATCTTCCTTTTTTACTCCTTCTTTTAACTCTTTTTTTATTTCATCTTGTATCAGTTGAATAGTCTCTGGGTCTAATGTACAATCAGATATAGCTTCAAGCGAGTCATTAAAAATCAGACAAGTTTTTAAGTGCATTAGCATAGGATTATCTATGTAATTTAAAGAGGAATCCGCTAAATAATGATATTGAGCTGAATCATTTAAATAATGATGTTTTCTTAAATCTACAATCTTGTTTAATATTTCAGAAATATCTTGTGATATTAAATTTTGATATAATCGATACGGACTATCTTTCTTTGTAGGGTTCATTAATTCAAATGCTTTCTCCAAATCTTCATCGCCTTTTATCATCCAATATGCAATAATTTGAGCAATTGCTTCTTGTGTTTTTTTATGACCCGTATTGTAACCGATTCTCCAATTGGCATTATTAGCAATAGGCCAATGAGAAACCCAATGTCCTAATTCGTGCATCAATACAATTAATCGCACATCTTTTTCATCGATGTTATCATGGTTTTTAACATATGCTTCAATAACATCTTTATACAATATAATTTTACCTTCATTTGTTACATTAAGACAACCTAATTTAGTTTTTGTAGATCTATAAACACCTAATCTATTTATGTTAAAAGATTCAGAGTTTACATAATTATCCAAATCAAGCAAATCTTTTTTCTCAACATCTGTTAAAGTTTCGTGATTTGCTATTTTATCTTTAATATTTTTGGGAAGGTCTGTTTTTATGAAATTTTCATATCGGAATATACCTTCTTCTTTATCAGAATTTTTCGTATGTAATTCGTTAATTAATGATTCATTTAACTCTTCCAATTTGTTTTTAAAATAAACTTTTGGGAAACGATCGATTTCAAACTTGAAATTTGGTTTTTTAGTATCATTTTTATCTTCATTTTGAAGTATCTTTTTTAATTCAAGTATTTTCTCCAACTCTTCAGGTGAAAACTGATATGCTACTAATTTATTTGAGTTAGTTTTTGTATACATATTAGCTAAAAGAAAATCTAAAGCTTCAATACCTTCTGTATTGTCTGTGTCTAGGGTAATAAAATGAAGTCCTTCCTTTATACCAGGAACACTTAGAAGTTTTTCCCGTAATCGAGATAATAATTTTCGACCATTAACTTCTTTATTACCAAGTTCAACCCATCGTTTTTGAACAAGTGCTAAAAATGATTTTTTTTTATCGATAGACTCATTGGATTCATCTTCGAAATAGGAACAATTAATTAATAATTCAAAATATTTTTTTTCTTGTGGTGATAATCTGATTGAAGAAGAAGAATATACTTTTCGGGCAAAATCTCTAATTTTTTCTACGTGGTCTTTCGTGTCAAAGTCTTCATACATTTCATCCGATAATTCAGGAAGACCATTCAAGTTTTCTATATTCGTGAATGCAGATTTTTGTGTACTGTCATACGCTTCCTTTGCTATACCATCTAAAAGAGAATTCCATTTTTGTTGTGCTTTTATAATATTTGCATCTTCTTTAAATTCATCTTCCAGGACATTAATTGACCAAAGATTCTTCATCATTCGAATAAAATATCCTGGTCTTATGTTATTTATGGATTGTTTCGGAATCCGAGTATATCCCTCCACTAATCGATCATAGGCTGCATTTTCATCTTGATTTATTAATAATCTAAAATAATTTTCATATATTCTTATTATTGAATTTCGTTCTTTTTTTGTCCAATGAGGAAATGTTTTTTCTAAAAATTCGTCGGATAATGTTAAATAACTTCTGATATCATTAGAATTATAAAAAAGATGATTTAATTGATTTTGTATATTTTTTAAGGTATTTCTTTTGTATTTAATTATTTCAGGCTCAACTATTACTGCTTTTTTATCCGTGTCATCTTCTTTAATCTTCTTTTTAGGAACGTATTTTTTAATTACTTCTATATTAATTATTGCATATCTTGCTTTTTCAATAATTTCTTCATTGGTGATATCCGGATAATATTCTTTGCATTTTTCGTTGAACCAGTTAGCTAATTTTTTAGCGGATTCCTTTTTTTTATCGGATATTTTCCCTTTTTCAATTGTTAAATTTTCGAATATTCTTGTTAAATCGTTTAACATATTTAAAATTTTTAATTTTTATATTTCAAACCTAAATATTATATTCCGATATAAAAAATGAAAATCATCTAAACCAGTTAATTAGTATTTCAATCTCTATTTTATCTTCTTCAAAATCCTCATTTAGAAGACGTTTAATAGCATTGTACTTGATTTCAATCTGCTTTAATTGGTCATATAATTCTTTTGTTTTTACAGTATGCGCAGTAAGTAAATCATATCTCTGGTCCTTAATTAAAGTCTTGACTTTTTCAGTTTCTTCTTGTAACAAAATAAAAGCTGACTGTAGGTTTTTTAGACCATTCATTATTTCTTGTAATTCATTTTTTAAAAATTCGTTTGTCATCGTAAATAAAAGTTTAGTAAATAAAATAGTCCATAAAACAAAGCACTTAATCCGAGAGAACAAAGTAAAAATGGGTAAATGTTTTTTAGATAATACCAAAAAGGTGTAATTCGATACCAATCTAAAGAATCATAGAAGATAGAATCTCTATCCTCATTTATCACACGATTTGGACCCCATTCTTTTTCATCCATCGGATTACATTCGATATCTTCTTCTAAAATATCTTCTTGAATCAGGCATCGATCTATCACTAATTTTCGTGTTTGAACAATATAATAAACATCCATTATATACAAATTTGCAAGTATTGGTAGTATGAAATAGGTTCCTATATTGACTTCGATGAAGAAAACTACAAAAAATAGAAATAATTGAAAATAAAAAGGAACTCCGTTTGGTAATGGAATCTTTCCAAATACTTTCCCAAATCGTTTGTGAGATTCCAATTTTCGTAAATAATAAACTGATTTGTCTAATTCATTTTCTGTCATAAGAGTTGAGTTTTTGATAATTATTATTCCTAACAGCGAAATCCAATTTTCCCATTGGATTTTAATAAACCATCTTCTTGCAATATCGTTTCAATTTCATTTTGATTTAGTTCGCCTAATTCGCTTAATAATTCCATTTTAAGTTCGCAGTTTATTAATTGTGCAGGAGTCCAGTCGGATTGAATAATTTGTTTTGAAAATGCTTTTGAAATTCGTTGATTGATTGGGGAAGCATGCATTAATAGTTCTCTTACTTCTACAGATGGAAAATCAATTTTTGATTTAAATAAAAATCTTCGTTCGAATGCTTTATCCATATTTTTCTCCATATTGGTTGTCGCAATTAATATCCCTTTGAAGTTTTCTAATAATTCTAAAATCTGCGCTTGTAGTTGATTTGAGAAGATGTCATTACTTTGGTTAACAGCAACGCGTTTATTCATTAAACCATCCGCTTCATTCAAAAGAAGTATTACAGGACGGTCTGTTTCTCGTGCTATAGTATGATATGCTTTAAAAAGTTGTTTCATGTTTTTTTCTGATTCACCAATCCATTTTGAAACGATTTTAGTATAATCTGCATGCATTAAAATTGCATTTGTGTTTTTTGTCAATTGATATACAAATTCTGTTTTCCCAGTGCCCGAAGGACCAAATAATAAAGTAGTCAATGAATGTTGCAAGTGTTTTTTAGCGTGTATGACTCCTTCTAGCGAATCGAAAAGTTTTCTGTTTGAAGCATTGTAATGTAAAGTGATTGGTTTGATGTCGTTTGAATCGATTAAAGAATAAAAATCATACTGTTTTGTTTTTATTTCTTCTAAAATTGGTACATCCACTCCGTTCATCAACATGACACATCTTTTAGTCGGAGCAATTCTAGCACAAATTCCATTCTCAATTTTTACGTTTAACAATTCTTGCTCCATGTTTTTCCCTTCTTGGTCTATAAATAATTGTGTTATTTGATAATGTTCAGTAGGGGATAATTTAATTTCACTTAAGAAAACAGGATGATCATTTTCTAAAAAATGACTAACAACATAAAGTAAAATTTTTATTTCTAGATCATTTATTTTGTTGCTAATTATAAAGTCTAAAAATGTGTTTTGAAAGTTTTTTCCAAAAAATGCATGCTTAAAATCGAGAAATTTTTTCGCAGTTGTGTTTGCTAAAAAGAAACTGAAAAGTAGATAACCTTCCTTATAAAAGAGGTTTAATTCACTTTCCTCAACATTGGAGGATTGATTTAATTCAACCGATAAGGAGGAACTATTTCTCCCAATTTTGAGTTTTATTTTACCCGATTTTAAATTTGAAAACAAACATTTTAGATTGGTTAAAGAATGACCATTAAAGAAGTTTTCGTTTAAACAAATGGTTTCTTGGTTTGCAAGTTTTTGAATCGCTAACTTTAAACTTGACACACTATTTTTTCGGATACTATTCATAGAGTCGGATTTATATATTATTAATAATGAGTAAATTACTAATGATTTTGTATTCTTTTAAAACCGTTAGAATCGGTTTAATCTATTATTTTAGATAGATCAGGAAATAGAATACGATTTTTGAACTTAAATAAGTCTAATATATATTTGCACTATTAATCTATACTATATATTCCATACGGATTACTAATACCTTTAAAACTTAAATTACCTCGTTCATCAACGCTAAAAGTAATTTGCCAAGGGATTAATGCATCCCCAGTTTCGGGATCTGTAGTTTGATATTGAAATCCAAGAACGTCTTTATCGTCAAGTATGTTTTTTAAACCGTGCTCTAAAATATAAACAGCAAATTCATATTCCTCAAAAGAAGATCCTTTAGAAATGGAATCAAATTTTACTTTATCTAATGTAGTTTTACACTTTGTCTTTAAAGTGTCTATTTCAACACTAAGAGTAACGATGGAATCATTTTTTATTTCTTGACTTAATCCAGTGAATGAAATACTCGAAGAAAGGATGAATAAAACTAACATATACTTGAATTTGTTAGACTGATTGTTTTTGACATTAAAATCTAATGGGACTTTTGTTGACATTATCAACTTACTTTTACTTTTCATAATCTTTTATTTTAAGAGTGAATATTCGCTTCTTAAATAGATAACTAACAAAAGATAATTTTTGTGACAGAATTTTTAATGTTTTTAAAAACTATTTTAATAACGTGTAATTCTTTAATATATTGATTGTGATTTTGAATTTCAGAAAGGAGCAGAAATTAAATGGATTTCTTTAATACAGAGAGAGGGTTTAATTTTTTAAATCAGAATGTTTCAATTTTTACTTTGTTAAAATCAACTTTTAATCTTCTGCGTAACTCTGTATATAATCCCCCTTTTTTTCTCCACTAATATTTTATCCTTTTATTATTTTCTAAAATAATAGAAATTCGCCATGTTTCAAAAAATCAAAATGTTACCTATTTCGACTATTTTTCATTTCTCATCAAAAAAATTATTTAATAGAATAAGTTTTGAGTTGTGGGCTAAATGTGGGCTAAGTTTTAAAATAAAAAAGCGTAATCTCTTTTAAATTAAGTGATTACGCTTTTATAATTTGTTTTAAAGTGGAGCTGGAGGGGGTTGAACCCTCGTCCAAACATAGAATTTTCAAGGCTTCTACATGTTTAGTTTTTGATTAATTTTCGATTGTACAACGGACAAAAACACCCAATATACAACTTATCTTCTGTTGTCTTATGCCTTCCACGAAGTAAGGTTGGCACCAGTCTTAAATGAATGATTCTCCCTAGTTCCATGCCTAAAAGACGGAGGCAGCGGAGGGAGAACTTGTTCCGCCTACTATGATTCAGCTGGAATTAAGCTTTATCTATCTAATAGATTAAGCAGCAAGTGCGTATGACGTGTTGTCAATTATAGTTCGAGACAGGATATTAAAGAGCTCCACCTCAACGCTCTACATGCTTACACTTGACTATCGCTTATGCTGTCAAATCCAATACAGCCCCAGTATTGTATTGTAAAAGTACGATAAAACAGAAGAATAAACAATATAAAGTCATATAGATAAGAGAAATAAAATTCAACAAAGTATTTTCAAATTTGTATTTTTGTTCAAATGCAAAAAAAACACATACTTTTCGTTTCTTACGATGGAATGACAGATTCACTAGGACAATCACAAGTTATTCCGTACATTATTGAATTAAGTAAAAAAGATTATAAATTCAGTCTAATCAGTTTTGAAAAAGAGACTAATTATAGGAAATTTAAAGATACTATCAAGCAACTTTGTAATACAAATAATATCGATTGGTATCCTAAAAGTTATACTAAAAAACCACCTATTTTAAGTACAATATGGGATATTTTTAGAATGTATCGAGAAACAAAAACAATTCATAAAAAATCACCAATTGACATAATTCATTGTAGAAGTTATCAAGCTGCATCCATCGGTCAACGAATGCAATCAAAATTTAATATTCCATGGTTATTTGACATGCGTGGGTTTTGGGCGGATGAACGAGTAGATGGAGGGATATGGAAGTTATCGAATCCAATTTTTAAATTTATTTATAAATTCTACAAGAAAAAAGAAATCGAATTTCTCATCGATGCCGGAGCTGTAATTTCTTTAACTGAAAACGGGAAGGAAGAAATTTTATCGTGGCAACACAAACAAACAACGCCTCTAGCTTTACGTGAAAAGCAATTAGATATTTCGGTAATTCCTTGTTGTGTGGATACGGAATTATTTGATAAAGATAAAGTTACTATTGATCGCCAATCGGAGTTAAGGACAAGTTTAAATATTCAAGCAGATCAATTTGTGCTAGGATATGTTGGTTCTATCGGAACTTGGTATATGTTACCTGAAATGTTAGATTTTTTCCAAGTATTAGAAAAATCGAATCCAACTGCTATATTTTTATTTATTAGTAATGAGGGGGATAAGGTGAAAGAACTTGCGGCGCAAAAAGGAATTTCGGAAGATAAAATTCGAGTTATTTCTTGTTTACATAGTCAGGTAGCAAGTTATATTTCTCTATTTACCGCATCTATTTATTTTATTATTCCTGCCTATTCCAAAAAAGCATCTTCCCCAACCAAACAGGCAGAATTAATGTCTATGGGAATTCCGGTTATATGTAATGCTGGGGTAGGAGATTCTGATTTAATTGTCCAAAAACACAACGCAGGTTGGGTGGTTGATAATTTTACTCAAGCGAATTACGAGATGGTTGTCGATGCCATCGAAAAAAGTGATTTTTCGGAATTCAAAATGATTTCGGAAACGTGTAAATCTATTTTTGCACTTGAAAAAGGGGCGGAAATCTTCGAAAAATCCTACTTAAGAATTTTAGATAAATAGTAGCAAATACACTTCATCTATAATTTGCAACATTCTTTTTTAGACGTAACTGTCTATCAAATATATCGTTTAGATACATTTAAATCATAAAAAAAATTATTTTGGGTGTAGTATGTTTTAAAAAAAACACTAATTTAATAGCTATGTATTTTTAGAATAAGTTGATTAACTATGTGTAACTAAAATTAATAGATTATGTCTTTACCAATTTTAAATGTATTAGAAAATTTAGGAGTTCCACAAGTAGCTTCTGAAGTAATATTGTTAAATGAACCCTTTGATTGGACGAAAACAAACGCGTTAATTGAAGAAATTGAACTTAAATTAGCTTCGGAAGTTGATTTAGGAAAACGAAAAAAAATAGTAAAAGTTGTAACAGAAGCTTTGGATAATGTGTGTAAACATTCTTCGGTGTATCCGCATCAACAAGTATCTAGTTTTATTTGTCATTTAGATAGTGAGAAACTCTATATTTCAACCAGAAATTTAGTGCCTAACGATCAAATCGGAAATTTAATTTTAAATGTGCAAAAGTTAAATCTCGCTAATCAAGAGGAATTAAATCAACTCTATCGTAATCAGTTAAAGCATGGAAAATTAAACGCTGAGGGAGATGCAGGTTTGGGCTTAATCGAAATCGCACGAAAATCTACTGAAAATATTCGTTTTACCGTGGAGTATTACGATGTGATGAATGCTTATTTCACGTTTTTAATCACACTTAACATTAAAACTTTATAATATGGAACATTTATACGTAGAAGGAACTAAGATGACTCCGAATGTTATATTAGATTCCGACAAAAAAGTTTATTCAATTACTGGTAGTTCAAGACCAGAAAACCCCTTACAATTCTATAAGCCAATTTTTGAATGGTTAACCAATTACTTAGAAAATACCGAAGAAAAGATGGTATTTGAAGTCCAATTGGACTATTTTAATACTTCTACAAGTAAAGTATTATTGGATTTATTTGAACTTTTCGAAAAGTTTGCGGAAACTAAAGATATTCATGTGGTTTGGTATTATCAATCGGATGATGAAGAAATGCAAGAAGCCGGAGAGGAATTACTGGATCTTGTAGAACTTTCCCATGAGATTAAACAAATGTAATTTTCGTTTAAAAACAACAAAGGCTACTGAAAAGTAGCCTTTGTTGTTTTAAGTATATTAGGAAGTTAAATTTCAACTCCAATCAATACAACATCATCCATTTGCTCATAGTTACCTCTCCAATTTTCGTAGGTAGTGTCAAAGAATTCTTTTTGAGATGCAGTTGGTTGCGCTCCAACCTCTAAAATTGCTTTTTTAAGGTTTGCGATTTTAAATCTATTTTCTTCATCATTCATTTGATCTGCATACCCGTCGCTGAACGTGTAAATTTTATCTCCTTTTTGTAATTCAAGTGTATGCTTCGTATAAGGAGTCATTTTCTTGTAGATACCAATTGGTTGTTTATCCGCTTTATATTCCAATAATTCTCCATCTCTCAATACATACATTGGGTTATTTGCTCCAGAATACGAAAGTGTGTTTGTATTCAAATCCCAACAACAAATGGCTATGTCCATTCCATTTCTCATTTTGTCATCTGAGTTTAAATCCACATTTTTATTCAATGTTTTTATCACGGAATCTCGAAGTAAATCTAAAATTTCATTCGTTTCTTCTATCTCTTTTTCGATGATAATCTCATTGAGTAAAGACATTCCAATCATGGTCATAAATGCACCTGGTACACCATGTCCAGTACAATCTGCTGCTACCCAAAATACTTTGTTCGATTTTGTTTTATACCCCCAATAAAAATCACCACTAACGATGTCTTTTGGTTTAAATAAAATGAACAAATCTTGGAAAATATTTTGGAAATATTCGTCGGATGTAATAATTGCCTCCTGAATTGTTTTTGCATATTCGATACTTTCCGTGATTAATCCATTTTTTTCCTGAATTTCATCTCTTTGTTTAACAACTTCTGCAGTTCTTTCTTTTACGATGTTTTCCAAACGAATATTTGCTTCCCTTAATCGTCTTGTATAGATTCGGATAAATCCATATACAGAAAACACAAAGAGTAACACATAGCTGATGTAAGCATAAATAGTTCTATACCAAGGCGGCGTAATTCTAAATGAATACATTCCGATTTCAGAAACTTGCCCAAATACGTTTTGTGCACGTACCATGAATGTATATTTTCCTTCAAATAAGTTCGTATAACTTTTAAAATTATCTGCGTTCCAAGAAGACCACTCTTCATCAAAACCTTCTAATTTATATTGGTATACAATTTTATCTTCATTATTAAAGAATGGGTTGGTAAATACAAAATTGAAGGCGTTTAAGTCATAATCAATTTTTGGAATGAATTTGTGTAATTGATGGCTTCCACTAATCACATTATTATCCGCATCCAAATGTAAAAAGGAACCTCCAAATAATAATGAATCTTTTCCAATAAACACCTGTCTTATCAATGCTTTATTGCTGTAATTCACGTTGCGAATTTCTTTTTTATTGTATTGGTACAAGCCGAAAGGTGTTCCTAACCAAATACTATTGTTTTGCGCATAAAACGAATAGATATGCATTTTTGGCAATTGCTTCAAATGTAGGGTGTCTCTATGTTTGTTTTTTAAGTTAATACAAGAAAAACGCGCGCTATTGTCGCCATAGGTAGAGGTAAATATCATGTTTTTACCAAATTCTTTAATACGGAATACACCGGTAACATCCTTACACATAAAATCACCAAATTCACACGATTTAAGTAATTTATTTTTACTTTCATCCATTACATATAGTCCTGCTTTTGTGGCAACATATACTTTATTTTTAATGGAAAATACTTGATTATAACTATCGAATTGTAGTCCTTCTTTTCGCGATAATAAATGGATGTTTTTCTTCCTATCGATATAACCTACACCCGTATTTTCAGTAGCAAACCAAATTCGTTCTTTTTTATCCAATGCAATAGAACGAACAGGACTTTTTGTTTCTATAATCCGAACGGATGATTTTGTTGCTAAATCGTATGTATAAATACCATTGCTACATCCAAGAATTAAGGCATTGTCTTTTTGGTTGAGACACCAAACGGTATTTTGGTTGAAAAGATTTGTGACCGTTTTCGTTGCGTCATTAATTTCAAATAATCCATTAGCATTCCCTAAAAACAATCGTTTGTTGAAGTTTAAAAACTGCCAATTTTCATTTTTTACTCCATCAATAGGGACAAATATGCCGTCTTTTAAATATTTCACACCTACTGCGCTCGCAATATACATCGTGTTATTAAAATGAATAACATCTTCTACCGTACCTTCAATTCCTTCGTTTTCACCCCAATTTTTAATCCCTGAATTGATTTCGACACGTGCTACTCCTTTATCTGTACATAACCATATGTTTCCCATACGGTCATTAAATACTTTATTGATAGCGTTGTTTAATAGGCCTGTTTTGGTGGTTATTTGACTCATGAAATTACCAGCCATGTCAAAAATCAATGCACCTTGGTTAATCGTACCTACTACAATTTTATTGTTAACTGTTTTTTCGATACTATATACATAGGCTTGCATTAGAAAACTATTGTAAGATAAAATGTTATTGCGCGTTGCATTTATTTCTCCTGTTTTGGAATTGTAAATGATTACAGGATCTTTCCCTGTTAAAAAAAATATTTCGGTATCCGATACTTTAACTCCACCTACAACAGGGATATTAACAAACGCTTTTCCGTTCTTTAATGGTTTAATAGTTCCCTTATCGATTTCTAAAAGTCCTTCTTTTGGGGAACAAAAAATTACTTGATTCCCAATTTTATTGATAGTCATAAAAACAGGTTTCGCAATGAATTTCACTTCTTTTCCGTTCCAACTATAAATTCCATTATCTGTCGAGAAATAAACATATCCTTCATCGCTAACACAAGTCCAAACATTCTGAAAATCTCTATATTGTTTGGGAGTTTTGTTTTTTAAAGAAACATACTCCATTAAACCTTGTTTGTTTGGTTTTAAATAACCAAATTCTCCAACTCCACCTACGAATATTGTTCCACGATCATTTTTACAAAACGAAAGTGGTGGTGCTTGATTCGTTAATTGAATAGAGGTCCAATTGCGTCCATCATACATGGAAATTTTTGTTCCGGACGCAAAATAAAGAACACCATTCTGATCCTCGATTCCAGTCCATGCTTGGCCGTTTAATCCAGATGTTTTTTGGTCAAAATTTTTGATGAAGTAATTCCCCCCATCCTGGCCAAAGTAGCTAAATATTAATAGGGTACAAACTAATGCAGCTATAATTTTATTCATTGGTTTTGTTTAAATTGTTTTGCGCAAAAATACACGTAATTAAATAGTTTAACAACCCTTTTTTCTATTAAAAAGATTGTTAAATAGCGTGTTATAAGTTTTTTTGCGTATTTAGTTGTTGGATTTGTAATTATTGCTGATTAACAGGCTCCGCGTATTTAGGGTTACTTATAAAAGTATTATCACTCAATGTTTTCAAAAATACTATAATTGCTTTTTGTTCATCTTTGGATAAATTCAATCCGTTTTTTAACGATATGTCAAGGGTAGGGGAGTCTTGAATACCATTAGACTTAAAAGCCAGCACTTGTTCCAAATTAAATAAGCGACCATCGTGCATGTAGGGATAGGTGAACTCAATATTTCGAAGTGTAGGAACTTTGAATTTACCTCTATCTGCAGGATCTTGTGTGACTTTTTCACGACCTATGTCTTTAAATTTGGATTCCAAACCACTATTTCTGTAGGAATAATCCGTAAAAAGCGGTTCTGTATGACAATTAGCACATTTTATTTTAAACAATTCATAGCCTTGTTGTTCTTGGGGTGTAAAATTCGTTTTGCCAGCCATTACTTGATCGTATTTCGCATTGGAGGAAATAAGCATGGAGGTAAATTGTGCTAGTGCATGTAAAAGTTTTTGATCAGTTATCGTTTCAACACCAAATGCTTCCTTAAATTTTTTCTTGTAAAAAACATTTTTATTTAATTTCTCTACCAAATTTGCCATTGTTTCCCCTAGTTCATGTTCACTAGTAAGTGGTACTAACGGTTGAACTTCAATATGATTTACACCACCATCCCACATAAACGAAGTAGACCAAGCAAGATTTATCAAAGCAGGTGCGTTTCTAGTACTCGAAAATCCAAATATTCCTTTGCTTAATGGTACATTATGATCTGAAAATCCATGTTGTTGCGCATGACAAGTATTGCACGAAACGGAACTATCCAAGGATAAAATAGGGTCATAGAAAAGGAAGCGACCTAATTCAAATCCTTTTTGTGTAAGAGGATTGTTTGAAAAGTTGTAAAATGGATTTGGGAAACCGACTGGTTTTTCAAAAGAGAATGTGTTTGTGTCTGAATTTAGGTTAGGAATAGTAACAGGTTTAATTATGGCCTCTTTTTTACAAGAAGTTAGAATGAACAAGATTAATAATAGTGGTATAATTCTCATAATCTTTAGTTTGTTCGATTAGTTGTTATGCTTGCCCTGTAAAATCCAATTGGAAAATTGGTTTATTACGGAGTCGTTTAGTTTTCCGCTTGGTGGCATAGAGCCATTTTGTATTGCTTTTAATGAATTATCTGCATACTGTGAAATTTTGGAATAGGTACTTAAATCAATTTTTCCAGCACTAAACTTAGCATTATGACAACTAATACAATATTTTTTAAACATAGGTTCAATGTGTAATGCAAAGGATATGTTAAGTGTGTCTAAGATTTTATTACTCGTATCTACTATAGAGGTATCTGTTGACTTGTTTGTATTACTAACCACTGGAGATGTAATTTTATTTTCTTCTTTTCTACAACTAAAGATAAGTAATGCTATTAAACTTATAACATAAATAAGATTTTTTTTCATAGAGATTATGTATAAAAAGAGACTGTATCCTAAGTTGATACAGCCTCTCTATTTGTTTTTATTTTACACTTTTCACTTGAAACGAGTACATTGGATTAGCAAAGAATCCCATCCCACTATCTCCTAAAGCCATTAACTTAGCAGCAGCACCTGGCATGTGAATCATATTTACTTCTTTCACACTTGGAGCGGAATGCCACAACAATCCTGGGTTCACTTCAACACCTACAGTACTTGTTTGGTCTTTTGTTACCGTCAACGCAGTTGCTCCCTCAAATACCATTGTACGTTTAGTAACAATATTGTTCGCACCACTAAATCCGCCTAAATGGAATGCAAACATTTTATCTGCATTGTTGTCTTTGTATGTACCTTCTGCTTTTAACATGATGTATCCACTTTTCCAACTCCAATACATATCATTGGTAGTTGATAACGCACCAGTTTGCGCACCAGAAACATTTCTAGCACTATCCACACCAATAGTATATTCCATTTGCGTATAGGTTCCTGCTGGTAGGTCCTTAAATGATAAATTTAAAGACTCTGGTTTTGCTAAATCCACTAAATGATAACTTTCTCCTTCTGTCCAATACATTCCATCTGCGTTCTTAAATTTCACATTTGAAATAAAATATTTAAACTTGGAGAAGGTCATTGTATCTCCTTTCATCGGGTGAACTACTGGTTTTCCAATTGCTAATGTTTGCTCATTCATCATTCCAAATTTGTGACTTAAATCGATGGAGATATTTCCTTTTGAGTTCACTAAATTTGAGCTTATTGTAGAATAGGTAACACTATCAATCGTGTTTACAGGTATTTCCAATGTACTTCCATTATTTCTATGAATTTTCATATATGTTTGACCGTAACTTACTTGATAAACAAGAGACATAAACATACTTGCTGCTACTAAAATCTTTTTCATTGTATTAATTTTTTTAAAGTTTAATTTTTAAGGTTTAATTTTTGATAATTTTTTTGGTAATTATCGTATTTTGATGATAAACACGTACAAAATACACTCCTGAATTTAAGTCACGTAACGAAATTTTTTCTGAAAAAATTTCGTTACTTATATCTTGTGTTTCTTTACTAAATACAAGTTCACCTGTTGCTTGGTAAATTTGTATTGCAATTGATTTTTCTGTGTTTCCAGTCATAGAAATTGTAATTTCATCCGATGTTGGATTTGGAAATACATGAACATCTGCTGTTACTGTTTCAGTTAATGATTTAACGGTAAGTGTATTTAAATCATAATTAAATAATGCAATGTTACTTAATGCATGATTTACGACATATCCATTCTTGTACGTAATAGTCATACTATTGTCTTTTACAGTGAAATTTCGAATACTTGATAAAGGGAAGTATTTATCTGTATGATCCTTCATTTGTAAATGTAAACTCTGTCCAAAGGATGTTATACTAAAACCTAGCATAAATAAGGACAATTTAATTGTTTTCATATTTTTTTACTTTTTTACTTTTTGAAAGTTAGCCTGAAGGAATAGTTTTTCAGGCCAAACTTTTTTTTAAGATAGATTTAACTTAGGTTATTCAACAATCAATTTTTGAACATGTGTTCCAACTTCAGAAGTCGCGTATACAAAATACACTCCTTTTTCGAATGCCGTAGTTACCTCGAATTGTGATGCATTAACCTTTTCGATTTCTTTCACTAACATTCCTAATTCATTATAAATTAGAATGTTGTTTACTAGCGTAGAAGCATTAACCGTAAAGTTTCCATTACTCGGATTAGGATATACTTGGAACGCAGTTTCAGTAGTTAATTCTGAAATACTTGCACAAGCTTCTTTTGTTAATACAATAGAATCTCTACTTTTCGCACTAGTTTTATCGGTAATCTCCACCCAATAATTACCTGCAGTTAAATTTGTTAAGAACAATGTGGTATCCCCAGTACTCCATTTGATTTTATATGGTGCAGCTGGAGAAGTAAAGATTGTTCCTCCTGTAAAAGCGATACTTAATTGACCGCCTTTATTATCACAAGCAGCAGCTTTTACTTCTTGGAAAGCAACATTTAACGGAACTTCCGATAAGGCATTGGAATAGATACAATTGTTTTCTGTTGTGACAAATACGCGTTCTCCAGCAAAACCAATTTTGTTCACGTCTGTGAAACTTGGTAAGTTGAATTGGTTTCCACCTCTTTCCCATGTTTTACCTTCGTCAGATGTAGCTAATAATCCACCTTTGTAAGAAGCAAATACATAACCACCATAGTTACTTAACGCTTGGATAGCATCCCCGTCTAAACCTAATAATGTTGTATGATCAATGGATGTTTCAGCAGTCGCTTTCCAATCGATGTTGTTAATATCCGAAACATAAACACCACCATGGTGCGCACCAACATAAACATTTGTCCCCAATGCTGTAATACTTGTTAAATGATTTGTTGCTAGGTTTTTGTTGATGTCTTTCCATTCTCCACTACCTTCTGGTTTCACAAAAGCACCTTGACCATGAGCAGCTAAGAATACTTTACCGCCTAAGAATGCTAAAGAAACTGGTTTCGATCCGTTTGGTAATCCTGCTTGAATTAATTTCCAATCCGCAGTTCCATTTGTTTCATATACATTACCAGTACTACAAATTACATAGACATATCCTTTAGAAGCGAATACTTTTTCAATCGCCATGTTCGTTAAACCTTTATTAAATGCAGTCCAAACTTTACCAGAATCAGCACTTACAAATACTCCAGCATTTTCAGTAACAGCGAATACTTTGGAACCAAATATTGCTAAGTCATTAACACGTAAACTATCTGTTAATCCTTTGTTTGCGCGTGTGTATGAAGTTGCAAGATTTTTAGTGACGAAAACACCTTTTTCAGTAGCAACATAAATCAATGAAGAACCATTAGTTGCTAGAGCCGAAGTTTTTAAATTGTTGAATCCTGTATTCGCATCTCCCCAAGCAAGTGTTTGCGGGTTTACAATTTTGAAAATTCCTTTATCTTCTGTTCCTGCAATTCCTGATTTTTTAAAAAGCGTAACCACATGTACATTAACATCTGCAGGTAAACCATTATTTAATTCCGTCCACACAATTTGATTGGAGGAAGAAACTTGTACACCTTTGTTTGTAGCTACATACCAAAACCCTCCATTGTTCGAAATTGAATTTATTACTCCTTCTTTAGGTAGAATTAAATAAGGTGTGGTTACTTTGTTATATTTAGCAGTAATCGTTGATTTAGCAGCACTCAATACGAATAATCCTGAAGCGTTTGCAAGCATTAATTCGTCGGTACTTTTATTGTACGAAAAGGAAGCTTTACCTAGAACGTTTTCTGTATTGGCGTCATTTAAAGCAGTCCAATTCGCTCCTTGGTTGTCGGAGTAATAAATACCTTTTCCTTCTACTAATACAAAAACTCTTGAGCCAGCTAATTCAATTCCAGCAACTTTTTTCCCTGTAAATGCTAGTCCAGTTACTTCTGTCCAGTTTGCTCCTAAATCGGTTGATTTAAAGATTTTACCTGTACTTGTACCTGCAATCAAAGTGTTTGCATCCAATGCACTCACAGAAGTAATGTTTAAATCTGTTAAACCTTTATTGATTTTTACCCAATAGCGGTCTGAACCAACGTATCCGGAAAAACGGAAGATTCCACTATCTGCAGTTGCTGCAATCGCATATTTTCCTGTGTGTGCTAAGGAAACGATTTTCCCGCTTTTTAAACCTACAGGTTTAGCTGACCAATTTGAAAGGATAGAGTCATTTACAACAACTGCACCTTTTGTCCAGGTTGCAGCATATACTCCTCCGTTTGCGGTACCAACATAAATGGTGTCTTTTTGAATTACATAAGAAGTAACCGTTCCTCCTCCATATGGTCCTTTCGAACCAAAATGTGCTAATGCAGAAGTAGCTGTAAGTGCGACTGCTGTTAGCGCCAAGGATAATTTAGTAATTGTTTTTTTCATTTTTAAGTTTTTTTTTTAAGTTTTTCAATGTGATTTCGACTCCGCTCAACCTGACATTGAAAAAGTGTTTAGGTTTCGACAGGCTCTCGAAGTCAATTGTTTTTTGCTTTTTGTTCGATCCATTTCAAAATGAGGTCCGTCGTACATTTACTCAATTTACCATTTGGTGGCATTGGGTTTGTAATGGAAGTCATCGAAGTATAGAGCAAACTAGCTTTCGGATGCACCGTGTCTAAATAGCCACTTTTTGAATCCGTTAAGTTTTCATATGCAACAGATGCTTCTAAATTTAACGTTCCCGCTGGTTTTGTTCCAGCATGACACCCGGATGTAGCGCAATTCGTATTGAAAATTGGCTGAATGTCTTTTTGAAAAGAAACCGTTGCAGGTGTTGTACAAACATCTTCCACCTTTGCTTTCGTGCACGAGAACAAGGATGAAAGAGAAAGAAGTACAACGAATTTAGACATGCGTTCTGTTTTTAATTTTCGTAAATAAATAGTTTCTGGATGTTTTTCTTCAACGTTTCCACGATTGGCAATGCGTTGTCCGCTTTTGTCTTAACATGCAAATTCGCATGGTTGGAAAGTTGGACTCCCTCAAACAAGCGATCGTATTCGATCTTCATGTGCACATAACCAACGACATCTTTGTAAATCGTAAAGTTTTGAGCAGGCATTTCAATTTGAGTCAAGTTAGCATTGGTACCAATTTTGTATTCAAACGGAACTTTATCACCTGTTTTTGTAAGTGTCGTATCTATACTACCAGAAAAATTCAGGAAAGTATATCCGTCTGGTTGTGCTGAAGAAGAAAACCACATTTCGGGTTGATTTAACAAATTTGCATAACCGGAAGTAGTAGGTTCTAATGCATTCACAGTTGGAGATAATCCTACCTTGAATCGCACAGTTTTATAATTCCCAACAGGAACATCTCCAATGGTTACACTTTCAGATTCAAATACTTTCAAAACACCGTTGCTTGGAACATTGTAATAAGAACCATCTAATTTAACAAGTTGTATGTCCGAAATATAAAGTTGTGCCATATCCAAGGAAATCAAACGACCGTCAGGCATCATCATTTCGATACCATAAGCATCTACTTCGTTTTCACCAATAAAAGTATGTAAGTGAAATTTTAGTTGCCCGGTTGGTACGGATTCCGTTGGAGTAGTTGGATTAGGAGTGGGATCTACTTTTTTACAGGATGTAAAAAGCGAGAAGCTAACTAATACCATTAAAATTCCGAATGTATACTTCATAATTTCGCATTAAAAAGAATAGCTCCAAGAAGCTATCCAGGTTTGATTTAACTTGTTTTGAATTCCTTTCCAATGTTGGTAAATTGGTAATCCCACCTCAACAGCAATACGATGATTAGCTATGAATCCTTCTTCGAATTGATACGAGAGTCCTAGATTTCCTTGGACACGTGAACCCCCATAATTGGTTGGGTTTGCAGAGATTTCATTGAAAGCATAGATACTTTTGTCAGTACCACGTAATGCAGACATCCAATTTCCTTCTACACGAATCGTACTGACGAAACCTTTCCACCAATTATATCCCAACCAAGCAGTTGTATTTAGTTCATTACCATACCGATATCCTACTGAATTTACAAATGGACGAATAGTTCCTTGTGCTTGAACACTATATGCTAGTTTATCTTTTTGATACACAAAGGTGATTCCTGGTTGAAAATCAATCGTTCCAGAACCTAATTGCATCATGTAAGGTAAACGAGAAGTAGGATAGAACATATCCTCTGCATTTCCTTTTTGTTGAATCGATCCTGTCGGAATCGACGCTCCGAAATTTGCTACAAGTTGTGTACGTTCATTTTTTACAATGCCATATAGTACCTGTAATTTCGTGTCGCCTAAGCCTTGGGTGTTCATCTCCATGGTGGAAGCGGAAGACATAGGTATGCCATTCATCATATGATTATGCCCTGCCAACATGTGCATATCCATCTTCGTTGCAAGGTAGTTAAACATCACCATGGCAGTTAGTCGATCCGTAAGTCCAACCATTCCCATTACCATGTGCATATCCATTTGCATGGAAGGGGTATGTGCTATATAGGAAGTATAGATTGCTAAATCAGCAATTGAATTACTTCCTTGCATGGGTGTTCCCATACCCATTTGCATATAGCGATAACTCACCATCCATTCGTTTTTTGGATGAACGTGACTAATCATTACACCTGCAGGTGTCAAATTTCGTATGCAATGGCAAGCCGCATCGCATGTTGTTGTGTCTTCTTGTGCAACGAACCAATGGCTAATGCACAAAACAAACACAAGGCAAAGTTGTTTGAAAAACATCCTTTGATTGTTTAATTACGAAAAAGTGATTTATTGGATGAACTTCAAGAAAAAATGAGGTTCAAGCCAGGTTTACGATCTAACAATAGAACGTAACGCGTATTAAGAATAAAGAATATCATTCATTACCGTATAAAAAGGGAATGAAAATAGAAAACTTAATACGAAGTAATTATACCGTTGGTGGGTGGAATATTTCCACTAAATGAGCATCAGAGCGCGCTTCTGAGTATGCGTAATGATTGTTTGTGCTTTTAGTTTGAATTGGATAAACAAATGTAATCGCTTCGTTAATTTGTGCAGCAATTTCTACACTCTCTACTTTGAATTTTTGTGTTTCAGAGGTTGATTTTTCCTGTTTATCTTGTTTTGCGAATTGTTTTGCTAAATGACATTTACCATTACAATTTAGTTTTGGTTTAGCTTTATTTTCACAAAATTGTTTTGTGATTTCCGCTTGGTTTACCAAATAATTTACAAATAAAGCACCTTTGATCAGTGAGTTGGATAACAACATACCAACCATAACTAACAAAAATATTTTGTAGAATGCTTTATTCATGGTGCAAATGTAGGGAATATGTTTTTAAACGATAATTAAAATTTAGAAGATTCTTTAGTTTATATTTTTTCTAAAGCATAATTAGTTTTTATCGTAGATTTATAAAATATTATTTTAGTTAAAAAAAAGATGCGATTATTTCTGAAGATATTGTTAAGTAGCTTATTTTTTAATTGCTACGCTCAAAACACTATACCTACTAACAAGTTTCAACAAGTACTTGATAAATCTATTAATAATAAAACCGTATTTGGAACACAAGTAAGTATCCAAACTCCAACTGAATCTTGGACGGGAGCAGCAGGAAATTTAGAGAAAGAAAGTTCTTTTTACATTGCAAGTACAACTAAACTATATGTTACAGCAGTGATTATGCATTATCGTTCTCTTGGAAAGTTAACGTTGGAAGATACTTTAGGAAAATATTTACCTCAAACCTTGCTCAAAGGATTACATGTGCTTAATGGAAATGATTACAGTCATGTGCTTACCATCCGACATTTACTAGCGCATACTTCTGGATTACCGGATTATTTTTTAGGTAAATTGGAGAATGGAAACAGTTTGTATGGTGAGTTAACAAAAGGGAATGATCAGTCTTGGGATGTGGAAAAAGCAATAGCACTTTCCAAAACGATGCAACCCTTATTTGTTCCTGGAGAGCCTGGTAAAGCGAATTATTCCGATGCTAACTTTCAATTGCTTGATGCTATCATAGAGAAAATTTCCGGTAAAAAGTTAGAGGAGGTTTTTCAAGAACTTATATATAAACCTTTGGGATTATCCAAAACGTATATCTATAGAGATATTAATGATAAAACACCGAAGGTGATGTATTACAAAGACCAACCTTTACCGATACCGAAAGCAATGACTTCGTTTCAAGGGGATGGAGGGATTGTTTCTAATTCTCAAGAATTGTTGATTTTTCTTAAAGGATTTTTTAATGGAACCTATTTTCCGGTTGCCTATTTGGAAGAAATGAAAGACTTTAATCCTATTATGTTTCCATTAGAAAACGGAGTAGGAATGATGCGTTTTAAATTGCCGCGCATATTTTCACCTTTTAAAGCAATGCCTGTTTGTTATGGCCATTCTGGATTATCAGGAGCATTTGCTTACTATTGTCCTGAGAAAAATGTATTTATTACTGGTACCGTAAATCAAATTAGTCAGCCACAATTATCGTATCAAATTATGTTGAAACTATTGTTGGATTTGTAATTATTGTATACCAAATACTTTCACCCAACCTTTGTTTTCGTGATAGAGCATACATACCATTTCATCTCCTTTTTCAGAGCATTCCGTTAATGTATAAAAACTAGCTAGAATCCAATCACCGTCATTGTATTTTGCTAATAAGTCTTTATTACATACATGGTAATCCGCATTCTCATATTGAATATACGTTCCAGAACAATCTTTAACGACCTTCATTTTTTGATTAGAGATCGTAATCTCCTTGGTTGGTCTGTATAATAATTCAGATTTTTTGATTTGAACCTGATGCACAAACATATGTGCCATTTTACATGTTAATTGCTCAGGGTTCAAATTTTTACATGCACCGATGGAATCATAAGATACTTTAAGCACATCACCACTTTCGAAGTTTTTTACATCTTGGTAATTACAAATTTTATAATCGTTACTATCTATGCGTATATATGAACCGGTACAATCACGAACAAACGTAACTTTTCTCACGTTATCCTTAACTTCCGTATTGGTTGTATTTGTTGTGTCGTCTGGGTTTTCGATTTTAAATTTTTCACAGTTAACAAAAAGAAAAACTGTTACGAACAGTAAAATAAATATTTTCATAATAAAGAGTTTAATAATTATTTAACCACACATAAAAATAATAAAAATTCAGCATATATAAAATACCTTTTATTTTCTATCAAAATTCGGTTTAAACAATTTGGTTTTCACAACTTTTCTATCGCTTCAAAAACACAATTTCATTTAAACCTATTTTTGTATAGCGACACATTTGCGCATTCGTTTAGAGTACCTGTTATTTTACTTTAGATAAACCTAGTATATAAATTGATAATTATATATTAAGCATTATCTATCTAAAGTATATTCTATCTTATTTTTTGAACATACTATATTCGAGAATCATTATTTTTTAGCATTATTGTCCGATAAAAGTTCATTAACAGCGATCAAACCTGCTAGATTACAAGTTGTTTAGCGTTATTGAAAGAAGATAGACTTGATTTTTGTAATTAACGTTAATCGCCCTTAAAAATGATTTTACTTAAACAAGGATAAATGAAAGGAAATGCACCCTTGTTTGAGCTCAGCAGTCTTGCATCCTGAAAGGGGCAAGTAAACTGCGTTTGCGAGTTTGGGTAAATGACTGGAATGTTCCATAGTTTTAGAAAATTATTTTTACAGGCTTGACTTTTTGGTTCTTTTGGGTCAAGCCAAAAGAATAGAAAAAATTAATCGGACAATAATGATTTTCTAGTATAGATATCGTTTCCTTTTTATGTCTTGTTTTACTTCTTTATTTTTTTGTTTGTAGAAAATACTATTTTTTTTTAATTTCATATTAAACCTTTTTAGGTTTTAGTCGTCTATATAGATATAACCCAATAAAAATTAAGGAATATGAAATTAAAATCAATTTTTTCCGTTAAGTCATTACTATTAGTTGGTTCTTTCGCACTTGTTGTTGCGTGTAAAAAAGAGAATCTTGTTGTCTCAGAAGATCCAAGTGCTGCCTCCTCGGCAATTTCTACAAGTGCGAATGATGATAATACTGCTGATGCTGCTTTTATGGATTTAAAAGAAGTGACAGATCAAACAGGAGTAGAAGCCACTGTTAAAGGAATTGATTCTACAAAGTATCCTTGTGCAAAGATTACTACCAAAGTAGATACAATTGCTAAGTCAATTACTGCTACAATTGATTTTGGAGATAAAAACTGTTTGTGTAAGGATGGTAAAAATAGAAGAGGTAAAATTCAAGTTAAAATCATTGGAAATAAAAATACACCTGGTTCTTCTATTGTATATACCGCTGTTGATTATTACGTAAATGACCATGGTGTTTCTGGAACAAAAACTTTAACTGTTGTAGATGATCATTCTTTCCGTATTGTTGTTGTAAATGGTAAAGTAACAAAAGCAAATGGAGGGATCATTACATGGAATACAGATAGAACACGAACAATGACAGCAGGGTTTGATACTAAAGATAACCCTTCTGACGATGTTTTTGAAGTTTCAGGTACAACTTCTGGAATCAATGCAGCTGGTAATGCGTATAAATTTACTACGTTGACACCAATAGTAAAAGCAAGAGCGTGTCAATGGATTACCGCTGGTAAATTAAAAATTGAACGTGCTGGTAAATTAGATGCAGTTGTAGATTATGGAGATGGTACATGTGATAGCTTAGCAACAATAACGGTTGCCAATAAAACATTCCCATTTGTGATGAAACACTAATTAGTTCCTAGTATACTAACAAGAAAAGGGCGATTTTTATCGCCCTTTTCTTGTTATATAAATGTAAATTCATCTGCGTGATCCTGAATGTAATCTAAGGTATCGTAGATTTCTTGCAGGTTAAAGGAAGTTACTAATTTCATGCGGTATTCTTTCATGTGAGAAATTCCTTTGAAATAATTGGAGTAGTGACGTTTCATTTCTGCAATTCCTAAACCTTCGCCTTTCCAAGCTACACTCATTTGTAAATGTTCTTTTGCAATGGCAACACGATCGGCTACGGAAGGTGGCGCAAGATGTTGGCCTGTTTTCATGAAATGTTTCACTTCATTAAAAACCCATGGGTAACCAATACTTGCGCGACCAATCATGATACCATCGACACCATAGCGGTTTTTATATTCCAATGCTTTTTCTGGTGTGTCAATATCCCCATTCCCAAATATAGGTATGTGCATACGTGGATTGTTTTTGACTTCTCCAATTAAGGTCCAATCTGCATCTCCTTTATAGAGTTGTTGTCTGGTACGACCATGAATAGAAACTGCTTCTACACCAACATCTTGCAGTTTTTCAGCGGTGGAAACCACAAATTTCGATTTGTCGTCCCAGCCTAAACGTGTTTTTACGGTAACAGGAAGATTCGTGATTTTCACAATTTCTTCTGTCATTTTGATCATCTTTGGAATATCTTGTAGCATCCCGGCGCCAGCACCTTTACAGGTAACTTTTTTTACCGGACAACCAAAATTAATGTCAATAATATCTGGATTTGTTTTCTCGATAATTTGCGCCGAGGTTTTCATACTTTCGATATCATACCCGAAAATTTGAATTCCAACAGGTCGCTCGTATTCGTAGATGTCTAATTTTTTAACACTTTTTGCAGCATCGCGAATCAATCCTTCCGAAGAAATAAATTCGGTGTACATTAAGTCTGCTCCATGTTTTTTGCATAATGCACGAAATGGCGGATCACTTACATCCTCCATTGGAGCTAAT
This sequence comes from Flavobacteriia bacterium, assembly GCA_947463445.1. Taxonomy (GTDB): domain Bacteria; phylum Bacteroidota; class Bacteroidia; order Flavobacteriales_D; family Crocinitomicaceae; genus CANHVK01. The sequence continues at coordinate 39,174 of CANHRS010000011.1, forward strand.
AATAATGGGAATTCTCCCAATTCAATATCTCTAATTTTTACCACGATACAAAAGTAAAGATTAATCTATTCGAAAACTTTTTTTGCTTGATTTATAATTTACTTGGGTTTGTCGGTTCAATATGAATTAACACATGTCCGAGCGTTTTAATTTCTTTGCGTAAGGTGTCTTTCAGTAAATGGGAAATGGTATGTCCTTCCGTAACCGAAATTGAACCATCTACACGTGCATGTAAGTCCACGTGGTATTTCATTCCAGCTTTGCGAATAAAACATTTTTCGGTGCCATAGACCCCTGGAACTTCTAGTGCTACAATTCGTATTTCTTCTACTAATTCGTCGTAGGTATGTTCATCCATGATTTCTCCCAATGCTGGTCTAAAGATGAGGTAACTATTATAAATAATAAAGCCAGAGGCAAAAAGCGCTGCCCAATCGTCTGCAGATTCATACCCTTTTCCGAAATATAAAGCGATAGAAATTCCGATAAAGGCAGAGATAGAGGTGATTGCATCGCTTCGGTGGTGCCAAGCATCTGCTTTTAAGGAAGAACTATTAATTTCTTTTGCTTTTTTAATGACTAAACGGTAGGAGATTTCTTTCCATAAAATGATACCTCCTAATATAAATAGGGTCCATGGTTTTGGTAATGCATGCGGAGTTCCAATTTTCAAGATACTTTCATAGGCAATAATGCATGCGGAGGTTATCAAGAAGGCAACGACGATAAAGGTGATGAGCGGTTCTGCACGACCATGTCCATAGGGATGGTTTTCATCGGCTGGACGACTAGTATATTTGATTCCAAATAAGACTAAAAAAGAAGCAAAGATGTCGGTAGTCGACTCAATTGCATCTGCAATTAATGCATAAGAATTACCAAAAAAACCAGCTAGAACTTTGATTATCGCCAAACTCGTATTCCCGAAAATACTAAACCAAGTGGTTTTGATTGCTGTTTGTTCGTCGGTAATGTCTTGGTGCATGTGAAAAAAATCTAGTATGTAAAGTTCCGAATAAAAGTTTGAATTACAAGCTGTAAATAGCAGTCAGGAAGGAATAAAGGGCTATAAAAATTTCGGTATAAATATGAACAATCCAATGACAACTGCTATCAGTGCCGCAATGAGTACTGCCCCGGATGCAACATCTTTTGTTTTTTTAGCAAGTGGATGTATTTCTGGAGAAACTAAATCCGTCAAATATTCAATCGCTGTATTAAACATTTCAGAAAGGATTACTAGTCCAATCGCTAGGGTAATCCAACACCATTCCATTCGGTTCAACTTGCAATACCAACCTAAAGCAATTACCACAACCGATGCAACCGCATGTATCCTCGCATTGTGTTCATTTTTGAAGAACGTAATTATACCTTGGATGGTGTAGTCAAAACTTTTGATGCGATTACGCAGGGAGAAAGGTTGTTTTTGTTGCATTTACTTATTTTTTCGGTTTTATTTTCACCACTTTTTTTTCTTCGTTTGCTAATTTACGTTGCAATTTTTTGACATCCTCACTTGGCGGCAGTTTTTCTAGCTGAATACCTCGATTTACAAGTACACCACGCACTGCTTTATTATTATCGATGTGTTCTTTTTCGATGGGTGAATGTCCTTTCAATGCTTTAGTTTGTACGTTCATGCTAGTCATTTCAGCTGCGAGGTCTTTTGCTTTTATGCCGATTGTTGGTAGGAAATCTGCTACAGGTCTGTTTGTTGGTACACCCATTTTTTTCTTTAACTCGTGGGTACTTATATTAAAAAGTGCTTGATCTCCTTTAGAACGAATTAGTGCAAAACCTTTTTCATTGATTCCACGTTCGAATAATATTCCAGATAATTGTTTTTCTGTTTGGCTTAATTTTTCCCTTGCTTTTATTCGTTCGTAATCTAATAATCGTTGTTCAACTACTTCAGCTTTACGTGTTTGAACAGCAAAATAGGTTTGAGCAAAAGCGATTTCGACTTTACGAGCATCACCATTTTGTGCAATTAAGTAGCATGCGTAGCGTGTTAAAAGGATGTCATCTATCTGTTTTTCAGTTCTTTTACCTGTGATTATTGACTTCCTGACGTCAGGAAAATGATGTTCTATTTTTTCACCTGAATTAACACATGAAAACTTTGCTTTTTCTATGACTTTCACAAAATTTTCCCATTTGCTATACCCTAATAATATTTGTAATTCTCGCGCACTCCAACATTCGACTCCATTATATTCGGAGGTGATGTTTTCAAATTGTTTAAATAAAGATTTAATGTCGTCACTTTTCATAGTTGATTGTTTTTTGATTAATTTACAATCTAATTTAGTGATTAATTTTTAATCTTTTTAATTTTTTAAAAGATTTTTTCGTAAACGAATTACTATATTATTTCACGAATTTAAACAAATATAGTTGTGAGAAAGGAGTTTTTTTTAATTTATTTAATTGGTTTTAAATGTTTTGTGTTTTATTATCATCTTACTGACGTCAGTAAGATGATCGGTTGATTTTTCTACTGATTCTTAATCCTTCCGCTTTTTTTATCGAAGCCATACGGACAATGTCTGCAACCATTTTTGCAACAATATCCACGTTTGAGTAAATATTTTTCGGTAAATACTCTGTACCCCTCAGGCGTGAGGTAGAAATCATCTTTGTCTAATTGATTGGCTTTGGAGAAAGCGCTGTAATCGTCTTCCATGTTATCCGTGGACTGTTTCTTTGTTTCCGTATTTGGTGATGATAGAATCTTCAAAGTCGATCCATTCTTTCCAACGTTTTTCCACATCTACACTTAAGGTGTATTTGCGGGCATAGCCTAAAAATGTCGTGTAATGACCTGCTTCACTTGCCATTAAATCTCGGTAAAATACTTTTAATTCTTCGTCTTGTATGTTTTCGGAAAGTACCTTGAAACGTTCGCAACTACGCGCTTCAATCATGGCAGCAAAAAGCAAACGATCGATTAATGCATCGTTGCGACTTCCATCTTTTTTCATGAATTTGTATAGCTCATTAACGTAGTCATCCTTACGTTCACGACCAAGTACATATCCTCTGCGTTTCATGAGTTCATGTACCTGTTGGAAATGTTCTACTTCTTCCTTCGCAATCGCCAATAGATCCGTAACCAAATCCTCTAATTCAGAATTATAAGCCACCAACGAAATCGCGTTCGATGCAGCCTTTTGCTCACACCAAGCATGGTCTGTCAATAATTCTTCTAAATTTGATTCTGCGATGTTTACCCAACGCGGATCGGTACGTAATTTTAGTCCTAACATAAGTTTGCCTTTTGCGCGTGCAAATTTACGAAAAAATCACACGTTTTATTTATCTCTTTCTAGCTTCACTTTTACTATTTCTCCAATCGCTTTTCCCTTGTCAAATATTTAGATTTTCGTCACTCTTCTCTCGTCACTCGTCGCTCATTTTGTGCTATCATCTGACACGATTGTGCTATTCGTTTGGAATTTCGTTCGTTATAATTGCAGTATAAACCTATTAAAACTTAAAGTCATGACACACGTTAGACCAACTTTCAAAGCTCAATATGATAATTTTATCGGAGGTAAATTTGTTGCTCCAGTAAATGGGGTTTATTTTGAGAATACAAGTCCAATTGATGGTAAAGTATTTACAACAGCTGCTCGTTCGGGTAAAGAAGATATTGAATTAGCGTTAGATGCTGCACATGAAGCATTTAAAACGTGGAGCAAAACATCCGCTGCATACCGTGCAGGGATTATGCATAAAATTGCAGACATCATGGAGGCCAATTTAACTTATTTGGCAACGGTGGAAACGATTGATAATGGAAAGCCTATTCGTGAAACAATCAACGTGGATTTGCCTTTGTGTATCGACCATTTACGTTATTTTGCAGGCGTGATTCGTGCAGAAGAAGGTTCTATTTCAGAGCACGATGAAACCACAGTAAGTATCGTTTTGCATGAACCATTAGGTGTTGTTGGACAAATTATTCCATGGAATTTCCCGCTGTTAATGGCGATATGGAAAATAGCACCTGCCTTGGCTGCTGGATGTTGTGCAGTAGTTAAACCTGCGGAACAAACACCAACTTCCATCATGTGTTTTATGGAATTGATCCAAGATGTATTGCCTGCAGGGGTGATAAATGTGGTGACAGGATTTGGTCCTGAAGCAGGAAAACCATTGGCGCAATCTCCGCGTATTGCGAAAGTTTCCTTTACGGGAGAAACTACTACTGGTCGTTTGATAATGCAATATGCATCGGAAAATTTAATTCCGGTGACCATGGAACTAGGTGGTAAATCCCCGAATATTTTCTTCCCATCCATAGCGGATGCAGACGATGAATTCTTCGATAAAGCGATTGAAGGTGCAGTATTATTTGCGGTAAACCAAGGTGAAGTTTGTACTTGTCCTTCGCGTATCTTGGTACATGAAAGTATTTACGACAAATTTATGTCTCGAGTGATCGAACGTACCAATGCAATTGTAATGGGAAATCCTTTGGATCCAAACACAATGATGGGAGCGCAAGCATCGAATGATCAATACGAAAAAATTCAATCGTATTTGAAATTAGGCAGAGAAGAAGGCGCTGAATTACTTTGCGGTGGGGATGTGAAAAAATTAGATGGTGAATTGGAGGGCGGATATTACATTCAACCAACACTATTTAAAGGACACAACAAAATGCGCATTTTCCAAGAAGAGATTTTCGGTCCTGTGGTATGTGTGACTACGTTTAAAACTACCGAAGAAGCGATTGAAATTGCGAATGATACCATGTATGGATTAGGTGCAGGAGTTTGGACCCGCGACGCACACGAATTATATCAAGTACCAAGAGCGATTCAAGCGGGTAGGGTATGGGTAAATTGTTACCATGCGTATCCAGCACACGCACCATTTGGAGGCTACAAAAAATCTGGATTTGGTCGTGAAAACCACAAAATGATGTTGGGTTATTACCGTCAAACGAAAAATATGTTGATTTCTTACAGCAAAAACAAATTAGGTTTCTTTTGATAAATTAATCATTCCCCTCGGCTATGTTCGAGGGGTTTTTAATGAATTACGCCATGAAAACAGTAGCAAGAATTCAGATGACCGATGCAGCACGTGCGTTGGTAGAAACGTTGAAACAACAATTTGGCGAACTCTTATTTCATCAAAGCGGTGGATGTTGTGATGGTTCACAACCGATGTGTTTTGAAAAAGGAGATTTTATCATTGGTGCCAGCGATGTCTGTCTGGGAGAAATTGCAGGCTGTGAATTTTGGATGGCAAAAGACCAATTTGAATATTGGCAATATACCGAACTCACCATAGATATTACGGTTGGTCGAGGTTCGAGTTTTTCCTTAGAAATCCCAATGGGATATCGATTTATAGTACATTCCCGTATGTTTACCCCTGAAGAATTGGAACATCTCCACGCACTAAAATATGGTGAATAATACTGTAGTTTTCAATCTTCTCTTTTTTCGTCACTCCCGTCACTCTTCACTTCCGTCACTCTTCACTTCCGTTACTCTTCACTTCCGTCACGCCCCTCGATTCAACAATTGGTATTGTTTCGGCGTTATACCTTCATGTAATTTAAATGCGCGAATAAAATAGTTACTATCTTCAAAACCAGTTTCGTAGCACACATTTTTGATGTAAGCGTTTTGGTCTTTGAGAAGCTGTTTGGCAAGTTTGATACGTTCTAACATGATGTATTCCAAAGGACTCATTCCTAATTCTCGTTTAAACAAGCGATAAAAAGAAGTAGTGCTAAGTCCTACTTTATTGGCGATGTCTTGTAGGTTGATTTTCGCGGTTAGGTTTGCTTGGATGTACGCTAAAATTTCGGTTAGGTAGGAATTTTGTTCCATCGTACGGTTGTTGTTTATTGCTGTTACATTCTGACTTTGTGAAATTTGCACAATTAATTCTTGGAGTGCTAAATCCGCAAGTACGTCTTTGGTAAGGTTAGTACTTTGACATATCGTGATGAGTTTATTGATTGTTTGAGATAACTCTGGATTGTTATAGAAAAAGAAATTGCGTTCATCGAGTGTCCAGAAGTTGTTGACGCCTTCTTTTGGGTATTTTTCGTTCAGGAATTCGAGTGTCTGCATGATTTTTTTATTGTCGATAGCTAGTGCTAAACATTGGGTAGGATTGTTGAGTTCGGCTTCCGGAAAATCAATTTTCATTTCAACTTGGGAAGGAACCAATACCGATTGTCCTGGGACATAATCAAAGCCATCTTGATCAAAGAGGTGCATGATTTTTTTACCGCGCAACATACTCGTAACTACCAAATCATTAAATTTCAAGGAAACCATATCTGCTTGTTGGTAGGTTTCAAAGAGGTTTAGTTCACAATGTTCTAAATTGTAGATCGTACGATTTTCCACCAAGGTTTTAAGAGAATTTACCTTCGTTAATTGTGGGAGGGCTGGTTTGTTGGTGTTTGTTGCCATGACGAAGTTTAGTTGGATTACTGCCTAGTGTACTAAATGTACTCAAAAAACGCCAAAATAACAAACGAATTACCTGCAAATTAGCGTGCAACTCTTCTTCTTGGCGAAGGTGTTGAAGGAGGCTCTGGGGTAGGGTAGGTAGGTACTTCTTCCTCTTGGGGAGTTTGCTCAGTGGTACTTCGTATGCGGTTGAATTTAGGAAGATTAAAACGGATTATAGCGTTTATTCCCAACCAAAGCAATGGAGTATTTGTTTCTTTATATTGGAAATTCTTAGGATCGTTTTTGATATCTTGTTCCTTGAATGCATCTAAATCTAGACAAGTTGCTTTTTGTCCAAAATCAATTCTGGAGTATGCATCCAATGAAAATCTGTCATTCAATCGAAAAAGTACACCAACTGTAATTCCAGTAAAAAAAGTTTTTTTTTGAATAAACAAATTGGAATAATTTGGCGATTGATTTGTTGTAGTTTGGTTATAAGCAAGTGCTTGCGTTGAATTAAACTCACGATTTCCTAGGTCGATGTCTAAGTGATAGCGAAATGTGTTTTCTTGTGTAAGAAACCGTGCTTTGAAACTGTATGCGTTATGGTAGTTGTTCAGATAGTAATCTGCTGTATTTCCGTTGCTTGTTTGGATATTGGAAAATTTTCTTTGTCCTGCAGCAAACACATTAAAATCGACACCTATTTGAACTTGTATGCGGCTATATTGCGGAAATGCTTTGCTTAAAATGTAGATATCGACACCACTTCCATTTTTGTATTTATTGGATTCTAAGTC
>CANHRS010000012.1 GCA_947463445.1 Flavobacteriia bacterium
CAGGAATTTGCATCCCTTATTTTTTCCGAAGCGTTTGATTTGGATTTTCAATTGAGAAATATTTTTATTTCTGCTGAAATAGAAGCAGGAGAATCCCCTTTGTCTGTAATTTCTGTAAAAATTCACCACTTACTAGAATCTTTAATCAATCAATTTCAAAAGAAAATAGATAAAAAAGGATTGAAGTTAACGTGGAAAAACACCTTAGATGTAAACCAAATAATTAAAACAGATGCTGAAAAATTACATTTGGTTTTGAGTAATTTACTTGCAAATGCAATACAATTTAATGCCGAGGGAGGTACCATTGGAATTGATAGTTTTTTAGAAAATGAGTTACTAGTGCTAAAAGTGAGAGACGCTGGTATCGGTATAAGTAAAGATCAACAAGAGAAAATATACGATCGTTTTTATCAAATAGAAGAAGGTTCTACAAAAACCTATGGAGGACATGGTTTAGGATTATGTATCACAAAAGCACTTTTGGAAATTTTGGAAGGTACAATTCAATTGAAGAGTGAATTAGGACAAGGCACAGAGTTTACGTTGACGATTCCTAATTTGGATGTAAACACCTCCAACGAAGCAACTTTTTCTTCAGATGGAAATGATTTTCTGTTTGAAAATGATGATGACGATATGTTATTTTAATTAGGAACTAATATTTAAACAAATTGGAACTTTTACTCAATAAACAAAAGGTAAAAATGGACGAAGAGTTAGGTAAACACTATTTATATCCTTCTGCATTATTTGCGGAGAAAAAACCGTATTTAGTGGATACTGTTTTGGGTTCTTGTGTTGCCGTTTGTTTATTTGATACCCGATTGAAAATTGGAGGCATCAATCATTACATGCTCCCACTGTGGAATGGTAATGGATTAGCATCTCCAAAATTTGGTAATATAGCAACTGAAAAATTGATTGAAAAAATGCTGCGAAATGGATCTAATACTTCAGATCTTATCGCAAAAGTATTTGGTGGAGCAAATCAAATGAATAGTTCCATGGAAATCGGCGCGCGAAATATTGAAATAGCGAAAGAAGTATTAGCAAATCACGGGATTAAAATTATTGCTGAAAATGTTGGTGGATCTGTAGGTAGAAAATTAAAATACCATACGGGAACCGGACAAGTGATGATGAAATTTTTGACTAAAAGCGTGTAATTATGGATAAAGTAAAAGTACTTATTGTAGATGATTCGGCTTTGGTTAGACAAACATTGGTTTCCATTTTAGAAACGGATCCAATGATAGAAATTATCGGTGTTGCTGCGGATCCTTTTATTGCTGTTGAAAGAATCAAAGAATGCAAACCAGATGTTATTACTCTAGACATAGAAATGCCACGTATGGATGGACTAACTTTCCTCAAGAAGTTAATGTCTCAGCATCCAATTCCAGTGGTTGTTATTTCTACCTTGACAGAAAAAGGGACAGATTCTGCATTATTAGCATTAGAATATGGAGCGGTAGAAGTCATCGCTAAGCCAAAAGTAAATACCAAAGCATTATTAGAACAATCCACCATTGAATTATGCGGTAAGGTAAGGGCAGCAGCACAAGCACTAATCCGTAAAAAATCAAATCTAGGTTCGGATCGTACAAGTAATGGTGTTGAACCTAAATTGTCTGCGGATGCCATTATTAGCAAAGCCAAATATGCCAGCATGATTCAAACAACAGAATCAGTTATTGCAATTGGTGCATCTACTGGTGGAACAGAAGCTTTACGTATCGTTTTAGAAGAGTTCCCTGCTGATAGCCCTGGTATTGTTGTCGTACAACACATGCCGGAAATGTTTACCAAACAGTTTGCTAAACGATTAAATGATCTGTGTAAAGTGACGGTAAAGGAAGCGGAAAATGGCGACAAAGTAATTCGTGGTCAAGTACTTATTGCTCCAGGTGGAAAACACATGTTAGTTAAACGTAGCGGTGCCATGTACCACGTAGAAATTATGGATGGTCCATTAGTAAATCGTCATCGCCCTTCGGTAGATGTATTATTTAGATCTGTAGCTCGTTTCGCTGGAAAAAATGCCGTTGGAGCAATTTTAACTGGAATGGGGGATGATGGAGCTGTGGGGATGTTAGAAATGAAAGAAGCAGGTGCATATACAGTTGCACAAGATGAAAAAACTTGTGTTGTTTTCGGGATGCCAAAAGAGGCAATCAAACGTGGAGGTGTAGAAAAAGTTGTACCTTTATCGGAAGTAACAAAAACACTTTTAAGTAAAGTTAAAGTATTGTAGAACAAATATTTAAAACTATTTATACATGAAAAAAGTATTAATTGTAGATGATTCGTTATATATGCGAACGTTAATTAATTCAGCATTAATTGCAACAGGGAGATACGAAGTTATTGGTCAAGCAGGAACTGGAAGCCAAGGGATTGAATTAGCATTGGAACACGAACCAGATTTAATCACTATGGACAACATATTGCCAGACATGATTGGTATCGATATTGTTAAAGAATTACGTGCAGAGGGTCTTACTTCCAAGATTATCATGGTGAGTGCTGTTGGACAAGACGATGTTGTGGAAGAAGGAAGAAGTAATGGAGCTGATGATTATTTAGTTAAACCATTTACTGCGGAGATTTTGGTGGAACGTATCGATAATTTGTTCGCCTAATCAATTAAGTTGCAATACACATGTTAGAATTAAAAACAAAAGAGCTAGAATTAGCAAGAGACATTATTTCTCAAGGACTTGTTAAAGCAGCTGAATCGTTGTCTTTCTTTATGAATGAAACGATTACTTTGCAAGAGTTTGACCAAGAGAAACAATTAAGTTCTCCACCACCTGAAATAAATAAAAAAGACCAAACAAATATTCAATTGCTTATTACCAAGGTGATAGGAGAATTAAATGGTGTATGTTGTTTGATTTTTTCGGAAGAAGAAGCGAATCAATTACGTCAATCTGCATTACCTCCTGAAATTTTAAATAGTCCGGAAATGATGGCAGAAATGAGTGATGGGATTTTACTGGAAGTAGATAATATTATTTCAGCATCCGTAATCACGCAATTTTCCAATATCTTAAAAGTAAAAATTCATGGCGGTGTACCTGCTTTACGTAAAGTAAATTATGCCGAGTTGGAAGAATATATTCATCATGAAATTAGTAATGAATTATATTTGATTAGTTTTAAAACAAGTTTCAAATCTTCGCATGTAAGTTTTGCTCCTGAGTTTGTGTGGTTGTTTGATGATTCATTCATTCAAAACATAAAAAACTTAGCAACAAAAGAGGAAGAAGGAACAAATTAATTTAATCAAGCACATGAATCAAGAAGTATTAAAAGTAGTAATTGTAGAAGATGACCTTTCGGTTTCTACCTTACTCACGGAATATGCAACAAGTTGGGGATTTGAAGTACTTCATGTAGCAATAGATGGTCAAAACGCTAAAGAAGCGATTGAATTAACTCAACCAAACGCCTTGTTTATTGATGCTGAGATAGGTGGCGCAATACAAGCAAAAGAATTGGTGGAAACTATTCGTAAAACCTCGGATGCATTAATTTTCTTTTTGGTTGACGCAACAAAAGAGGATGTAATCGCTGAATTAAGTACTTTACATCCAAATGGATTTATACACTTACCTTTAGAGCCAGCAATAGTTAAGAATACAATCGAAGCTGCTTGGAACACATTTTTAGTTTGGAATAAAAAAGTGCAAAAAATGCATGGTGAACTCGAGATGTCTTCGATGCAGATTCAAGAATTGACCGAAACAAATGCACATTTGATAACTGCTACGTTTAGAGAAAGAGCATTAAAACAAGAGTTAGAAGCTACCAAAATATTAATTGAAGCCCAAGCAAAAAAGATTCAAGACAGTATCAATTATGCGAAAAGTATTCAAAACTCCATTCTTCCTAAAGAATTAGTTTTGAAAGATTTATTTCCAGATTCTTTTTTATTGTTTCGTCCCAAAGACATCGTTAGTGGGGACTTTCCATTTATTTATGCGAAAGACGATATGGTGTATGTGGCAGCAGTAGATTGTACAGGACATGGAGTTCCAGGTGCATTATTGTCACTCATCGGTTCGCTATTAATTCAAGAAATTGTGCATTATGGAAATCCTTCACCGGCTGTATTGCTCGACAAATTGCACGATGCGGTTGTGAAAACATTAAGACAAGGGCAAGAAGGAGGAGAAAATGAACGTGATGGAATGGATGTCGGTATGTGTTTATTTAATCGTGTAACTGGAGAATTCCAATTTTCGGGCGCACATCGACCTTTATATATAATTCGAAATAATGCGAAAGCAGACGAAGAATTAGAAGAATTAAAAGGAGATAAATATCCAATTGGTGGTGTACAGTATAGAGGTAGAGAATCCTTTACCAATATAAGTACACAACTAGAAAAAGGAGATCGTGTATTTGTATGTTCAGATGGTTATCCAGATCAATTTGGCGGACCAGATGCTACGGATTTGAAAAAAATAGGTCCAAAACGAATTCGTCAAATTTTGATTGAAAATAAAGCTGCAAAAATGAATGTTGTGCAAGACGCATTGTCTAATTTCTTTGAATCTTGGCAAGGAGTTCACAAGCAAATGGATGACGTTTTATTTATAGGAATAGAATACTAGCCGAACGAAATATAATTAATTAGCAATGGAAGAATTAAAAAATACAGGAGCAACAAATAGATCAGAGTACATGAATTTTGTTGTGAAGTTTCATAAAATGATGTTAGACAAAAAAATAACATTGATATATGAAGGGGAAGTAACACAAGAAATTACGAAGGCTTTTACTTCGATGACAGAAAAAAATCTGGATAAAGTGGAAGAAGATGGTAAGATTAAGAAAAAAGTGTACCATGTGATGGTAGAGTGTTTGCAAAATATTTCGAAACATGCAGACGACGATGCACAAACTGCTTCGGATAGTTTGGAAGAAGGTTTGGCGAAAACAGGAATTTTCTTAATTGGGAATGACCAAAGTCAATATTTTATCACCTCAGGAAACGGTATTTCCAATGAAAATATTCCTGCTTTAAAAGGGTTAATTGATAATATTAATTCGTTAAATCAAGACGAGTTAAAACAATTACACAAAGAAAAAATGCGCGAAACTGCAATTTCAGATAAAGGAGGAGCAGGACTAGGATTTATTGATATTGCACGTAAAACAGGAAATCCGTTGGAATATCATTTTGAGCCAATTGATGAGAATACTTCTTTTTTCTTGTTAAAAACCATTATTAGTAGAAATTCAAAAGAACAATAATATTAAATTTTATATATCGCTATGGAAGCATTAATTATTAAAAAAACAGAAGATACGCCAGCAGTACATTTAGATAAAAACGAAGGGGTTTTTGAATTTTCCGGTAAATCTTTACCAGAAGATGTTACCTCTTTCTACGGACCAGTTTTTGATTGGATCGCGGAATATGGTGAAGCGCCAAATTCTTCTACCAAAGTAGTTTTTAAAATGACTTACTTTAATACCGCTTCATCAAAAATTATTTTAGATATTTTAATGAAATTGGAAGAATTACACGAGGCTGGTAATGAAGTTATGATTGAATGGCATTATGAAGAAGATGATGAGGATATGCAAGAAGCGGGAGAGGAATATTCTGAAATCGTAGAGGTACCGTTTTCGTTTATGGAAGATTAATAACAACTGATTGTTATTGGATAATGCTAGATGGTTTTACAACGATCTAGCATTTCCTGTATATTAGAGCTGTTGTTAGATTAAACAAAACAATAATTTACTAAAGTGTTTTTGCACAGTAAGTTAATACAATTTTTTAAAGCATGTCTGAAGAAATATTAAAAGCACTTATGCAATTATTTGCAATCATCGCAAAACAAGATGATGGTGCTTCACAAAGTGAACGAAAATTTGTAGAAGAATTTTTAGTTTTTCAATTAAGTGAAGATTTAGTAAAAGAATATCTTGCCCAATACGATGAATTTGTAGGTCCAGTTGAGCTAGATGAAGATGGAAATCACGTGAAGAAATTAACTTCCGTGAAAGATTCTGTGCGAACTTTAGGTATATGTAAAAAGATTAATAAAACGCTTACGCAAAAACAAAAAGTAATTGTTCTTGTTCGTTTATTAGAATTGATTGCTGCAGATCGTTCGTTTTCAGAACAACGTATGGCAATTATCCATACAGTTTCGGAAGTTTTTAAATTTGAAGATTCAGAATTCCAGGCAATTGTAAATTTTTGTGTAAAAGAAACAGAAGAACTTAAATCGGTGCCAGAAATCATGGTTATTGATAGTTCGGATGAAACGTGGAACTTTGCGTGTAAACATATTTCTTCCAAATTAGACGGAAATATCGTTATTCTAAAAGTTATTTCGGAAGATTTATACTTCTTAAAATATACTGGAAAAAGTGATATTTTCTTAAATGGATTACCTGTGAATCCAATGCGGATGTATTTATTCGCTGCTGGTAGTACGGTAAAAGTACCTGGTGGTAAACCAATCTTTTATTCGGATGTGGTTGCTAATTTTATGGCAGATAAGGATGGACTTAAATTATCATTTCACGCGGATAATGTAGCATTCACATTCCCAAATGGTACTGTTGGATTACGAGATATCAATATTTCGGAGGGATCTGGTAAACTGATAGGTTTAATGGGTGCTTCTGGTGCAGGAAAAACGACATTGTTAAATGTACTTTCTGCCATAGAACCGGTTACCGAAGGACAAGTATTAATTAACGGAATTAATATTCATACCGAAAAAGAAAAGGTGAAAGGCTTAATTGGTTACATCCCACAAGATGATTTACTCATTGAGGAACTAACCGTTTTTGAAAACCTATTTTATAACGCAAAATTATGTTTTAAAGACCTTACTGATTCAGAAATTACAGATTTGGTAATGAAGGTGTTGAATAACCTTGGTTTGGCGGAACGTAAAGATTTAAAGGTTGGATCTCCACTTCAAAAAACGATTTCAGGTGGACAAAGGAAGCGATTAAATATCGCATTAGAATTAATTCGGGAGCCTGCAGTTTTATTTGTAGATGAACCAACTTCTGGTTTATCTTCCCGAGATTCGGAGAATGTAATGGATTTATTGCGCGAACTTACCTTAAAAGGAAAGTTGATTTTTGTAGTTATTCACCAACCTTCCTCAGACATTTACAAAATGTTTGATAAAATAATTTTCCTGGATGTAGGTGGTTATCAAATTTACTATGGTAATCCAGTTGAGGCAGTTGTATATTTTAAAAAAGCGGACCATCAAGTAAATGCAGATCAAGGGCAATGTTTAATTTGTGGGAATGTAAACCCAGAAATTATTTTCAATATCATTGAGGCAAAAATTGTCGATGATTACGGAAATTACACGAAGAATCGCAAAGTAACTCCTGAACAATGGAAGCAACTGTATGATAAACATGCGATGTATACCCGTTCCGAGGATATCAAAGAGTTGCCTTCATTTAGCTTAAGTATACCATCTTGGTTAAAACAGACCAAAATTTTTGCTACTAGGGATTTATTTTCCAAGATTAGTAACAAACAATACCTATGGATTAACTTATTAGAAGCACCATTGTTGGCGCTTGTCCTTTCGTACATTATTCGGTATGTTGAAATTCCTGGGACAGACTATATTTTTAGAACAAATGAAAATATTCCTGCCTTTATCTTCATGAGTATCATCGTAATGCTCTTTATTGGTTTGACCGTTTCTGCGGAAGAAATTTTTAGAGATCAGAAAATACTAAAGCGTGAAAAATTCTTGAATTTAAGTAAGTCGAGTTATTTAATTTCTAAAATAGGCATCTTATTTACTATATCTGCTATACAATCTTTCCTATTTGTATTGATTGGCAATACGATAGTTGGTATTTCAGGAATGTACTGGGATTATTGGTGGATGTTGTTTACTGTTTCGTGTTTCGCGAACCTATTAGGACTTAATATTTCTGCTAGTTTTAATTCTGCAGTAACGATTTACATTTTAATACCAATTATTGTAATTCCACAGATGATTTTGGGGGGAGCAATGTTTAGTTTCGATAAATTAAATGATTCCATTGGTGGAGGCAAACAAGTACCACCAATGATAGCTGAAATAATGGTTTCCCGTTGGGCGTATGAGGGTTTAATGGTGGATCAATTTAAAAATAATCCATTAGAGCGCGAAGTGTTCGACTTTGACCAAAAGGAAAGCATGTGTAGTTACAAACAGGCATTTTTCCTACCTAAATTACAAGAATATACGGATGAATGTATCTCATTAATTCATGTGATTGGAGATTCTGCAGATAGCGTCATGAAAGATCGTTTATGGGTAATTCGTAAATCCTTAGAATCAGAGAAAAAATTAGTACCTAGAGTAGCCATCGAAAATATTGAAAAATTTAATTTTAATGAATTTGATGACGCAGAAGGGGAACGTTTAAAAGGAATTCTTGATGAGTTAATGAATTATTACACGGAAATTTTTAATGTAGTAAATGGTAAAAAAATGATGTTTTTAACCAAATTACAAGATAGTCCAAGTAAACAAAAAGAATATGTACAAGCAAAAGATGATTATTTGAATGATTATCTAACTGAAATTGTTACAAAATCTACCGAGAAGGATAAAATAAGTATACAAAATCATCAAATCATTCAAAAGAAAGATCCGATTTTTATGGATCCATCAACGGAGAGTGTAATTAGTTTCAGAACGCATTTCTTCTCCCCAACCAAAAATTTATTTGGTTCATTGGTAGGAACATTTGGATTTAATATTTTGATTATTTGGGCTTTTACATGCTTTTTATACATTGTTTTATATTACGATGGACTTAAAAAAGCATTGCAATTATTTGGGAATAAAAATTAATATTTTGTAAATTCAAGTATGAGCAACAGACATCTACATACATTTATTTTAAAGAGAAAAATTGCTTTTTTAGTAGTTTTATGTAGTGTGTTTGGTCGATATAATACCGTTTTTTCTCAATGTACACCGGTGATAGAATACAACACAACTTCCGGAACATTGAGCGGCTGTGCACCATTTACAGTTTCTTTTAAAGACCCTAATAATACATCCACCCGTTTGTGGGATTTTGGCAATGGTAAAACTTCTGGTTCTCAAAATCCAACACACGATTTTGAAGCTGGTGTTTTGGGAGATACGACATATACTGTTACTCTAACAAAAAATTGTAATGGAGGTGTTTCTACAAATGTTAAAGTTACTGTATTTGGAAAACCAAAGGTTGATTTTATTGCAGATACAACTTCGGTATGTGCTATCAACGATCAAATAAAATATAAATCCTTAGGTGATCTTGGTGTTTATTTGTGGAATTTCGGTGATAATACTTCTTCTACGCTGCAAAATCCTACAAAAACATATAATACTGGAGGTAGTTATACTGTGTCATTGAAAGTCACTAACATTCATGGATGTGAAGATACGAGAACAAAGGTAAAGTATATGACTGTTAATTCTTTACCTAGTCCTGATTTTACCTTAAGTAAATATTCTGGATGTGTTCCTTTACCTGTATCTTTTATCAATACTACAGATACCTCAGTTGTACAAATAAAAAAATGGGAATGGAATTTAAGTAACGGTGGTGGTATTGATAACAATTTTGAACCTTCTACTGTAGTATATACTAGTCCTAGTACTAAATTGCTAAGTTTAACAGCAACAAGTATTTTAGGCTGTAAAAGTAGTTCTTCCATACAAGTGAATGCTATATCCTCTCCAACAGCAGGATTTACCATTTCCCCAATAGAAATTTGTTCTAGTGATTCTTTACTAGTTACTTATACTGGTAGCGCAGGTGTAAATGCGAATTTTGCTTGGAGCTTAAATGGAGGAGTTGGAAATCCTGGAATAGGAAGGGGACCACATTGGATAAATTGGGAAAAAGGAGGAGTTAAAACGATAAATCTTACTGTAACGGATAGTACGTGTTCTGCGAATTCTTCAAAACAAACTACGGTATTAGTAAGTCCTGTGATCACTTTTACGGCTTCTAATGATACCATATGTACTGGGGATGAGGTTACATTTACAACAACACCAGCATCCTTAGTGGATTACAAGGTATACAAAAATGGCGCTTTGTATCAGACTATGGTGGAAAATGAGTTTTCCACAACTACTATTGCTTCAGGGGATAACTTCTACGTAGTGGCAAGTGATGTAAAAGGATGTAAATCTAAAAAAAGTAATACAGAAAAATTAATTGTAAAAACTAGACCTTCCGTTTCTTTATTAAGTACGGATGCAGATAATATAATTTGCTCGGGTGATTTAGTAACTTTTAGTGGTACCCCAACCAATTATTCGAGTTACACGTTTTACAATTTTAGTCAACCATTACAAATAGGGGTTTCTACGACATTTAACACTTCTTCTTTAACGGATAATGACTCCATCTTTGTAGAAGCTACAAATTTCAATGGTTGTGCGAAAATGTCTAGTAATGCATTTGTGATGCATGTAAAACCTCCTTTACCAAAACCGATTGTAAATTGTGGTGCTTCTACAGATAGTCAAGTGTCTTTTGTATGGGGGGAAATTTCAGGTGCAGCAGGATATGAAGTAAGTGTAAATGGCGGAGCCTTCCAATCTCCAAGTTCGGGTCCTAATGGGTTAAGTCATGTATTTGGCGGATTGTCTAGTGGAGATTATACCAAAATTGTTGTAAAGGCTCTTGGTTCATTTTCGTGTGCAACAAGTTTAGTATCTAAAGAAAAAGCATGTATTTCTAAAGTATGTACCCCATTTTCGATGAAATATGTTCCGTTTGATACAATTTGTAATGGTGAAACGGTGAAGTTACGGGTAGACAATATTTCTGCTACAAACTATTCTGTAGCTTGGAATGGTGGCACACCTGGAAAAGATACTACGTTTACCTTTAAACCTTCCGTGGATAAAGAAATTACTGCGGTAATAAAGGATTCAGCGCAATTATCCTATTGTTCAACATTTGATGCAACATTCCGAATCAAGGTGCATCCATTGCCTGTAGTTACATTAGAATCAAGTTTGAAGTCAATAAATTGTAAGGGAGATGTAGCTAAGTTAAAGGCTACTCCTGCCAATTATGATTTTTACTCGTTTTACAGCGGAAATGAGTTACTCCAATCAGGTTGGAAAAATTATTATACCTTAAAAAATGTAAAAAATGGTGTTCCATTAACTGTTGTAGCAGAAAACTTTGGCTGTAAAGCGAGCTCTGTCAATACAATTACGAACACGGTAATACAACCATTAGCACAACCAGTAGTTAATTGTGGAGGTTCGACAACTTCTTCGATGGAATTTACATGGGATCCAATACCAAATGCAATTGGGTATGAAATTAGTGTTGATGGAGGTAATTGGTCAACACCATCTGCTGGAAGTACAGGCTTAAAGCATTTGTTGAATGGCCTAACGCCAGGAACAGCAGCTTATGTATCGGTGAGAGCTTTAGGAGCAACAGTTTGTGGTAATTCCAAAGTGTCCGTGCAAGCGAGTTGTTTTACCAATCCATGTACCGCAATTTCGTATGCTACTCCTACTAATGTTACTATTTGTCAAGGCACAACCGCAAATTTATCGGTTACGGATATTACAATCCCTAAATATGATGTTTCTTGGAATAAATCAAATTATTCTAAATCAACAAATTACAAAGTTAAACCTACAAAAGACACCAATATTACGGTCAACATACGTAATTCTTCCGAGTTAAATTGTCCATATGCAACAAAGTATATTCGTATAGACGTTATTGAACAACCAAATGTATCTCTAACAATCTCACCAACTTCGAATTGTTTTGGTGATTCGTTAAGTTTGATTGCTACACCTGTCAACTATGAATCTTATCGATTTTTTAATGGATCATCCTTACTTTATGCAGGGTATAAGAGTACATTTAAATCCGACAAATTAAAATCAGGATCGCAGTTGAAAGTAGTAGCACGGAATGGTAGTTGTGTAGATACCTCAACTGTTTTACCGTTGGTTGTTTCGATACCCCTAGAAAAACCAGTAGCAAATTCTGGATATATTGATTCTGCGTCCATTGATTTTGTATGGGATTCAATTTCAAATGCAACTGGGTATATGGTAAGTGTCAACAATACGCCATATGTAATCCCTTCTTCTGGAAGTGTAGGTTTGCATCATACGGTCAAAGGACTTGGAAAAGGTCAATTTGTGAGTTTTAAAGTAATAGCACTTGGAAGTTCTGCATGTGGCAATAGCCCAGAATCAGATACGATACTAAGGCATACAACCTATTCGCCGGATTCTATATGTACTGCAATTAACTTTAATAAAATAGCGAATCCTTCTATCTGTGAAGGAGATAGTGTACTACTTTCTATCCAAAACATTAATATTCCAGTATATAAAACCTTCTGGGAAAATAAAGCAAAAGGAAATGAAACTAGCTATTTATTTGATTTAACGTATTCCGATACTATTTCTGTTAGTGTAAAAAAAACCAACGAACCAGAATGTCCAGCTGTAACCAAATTTATTAAGGTGACGGTTAACCCTAAGCCAGTTGTAGATATTTTTTCGTCAATTTTACAAGATAGTATTTGTGAAGGGGAAGCTATTACATTTTCTGCAATTCCAAATGGATATGCGCAATACGATTTTAGACAAAAAAATACACTTCTGCAATCTTCCAACGGGAATGAGTTCGATGTGTCTACGGTTTCCGCTTCCTTGGATTTGACTGTTTTGGTAAAAGATGAAATTGGTTGTACTGCACTTAGTGATGTGTTTAAAATGACGATGGTCGAGAAACCTAAAATATCCATTACAAGTAATACGGTAAATGGAGGTATTTGTATCGGAAAAGATTTGAAGGTAACAGCAAGCCCAAATACGTATAAAAAATATAATTTTTATGCAAGTGGTGTTCAGGTTCAGTCTAGTAATAGCAGTTTATATTCCCGACTTGCAATTCAATCTGGTTATTCGATTACTGCAAATGCAATTAATGCTTTTGGTTGCATAGGTGAAAAAACAGCAGCTCTTCCTATACAAATGTTTCAATTGCCAAAAGTTTCAATTCTTTCTTCCGATATAGATAATAGCATCTGTGATGGAGATAATTATTCAATTACTGCATCCCCAAGTAATCTTACTAAATATGTGTTTTATGAAGATGCCAAACCGGTTCAAACTTCTGCATCAAATTTAAAAACATATGCTTCATTGAATGTAAATAAATCCATTCATCTTATTGCTACGGATAGTAACACATGCGAAAGTAAAAGTTCAGATACATTAAAAGTAGTTGTTAACCCAATTCCTGCCATGACGAGTACATCTTCATTAACAATGTGTAGTGGATTTGAAGTCAACATACCATTAAAAAGTAATTTACCAGCAACTTTCACTTGGAAAGCAACTAACAACCCAAATATTATAGGTGAGAGTGTTACGCTACAAACTACAGCAACGTTGAAAGATTCATTGAAGAATAAAAATATCTTAAAAGATAGTATTTTATATACGGTGGTGCCAACATCCATTCCGGGTTGCGTCGGTCAACCACAAACAGTGAAAATTTATGTAAACCCGAGTCCTGAAATAGCTTATATCGTAGATACTATCTGTAGCGGCACTTCATTTGATATTCAACCGAAGAATGGAATACCGTTAGGAAACATAATTCCTTCTAATACTAATTATACATGGAGTTTACCACAAATATCCGCACCAAGTTCCATAACTGGCGCAAGTGCTCAAGTTATGGGAGTGCCAAAAATTACCCAAACACTTATTAATGAAACTAATACTATTAAAAAAGTATCTTATTCAATTACGCCAAAATCAGGATTAAGTGTAGGTTGTACAGGCAAAACATTTACGCTAGATGTATACGTTAATCCGACCCCAGCTATCCCTTCTTATAGTTCGGATTCTGTTTGTAGTCAAACTACTTTTAGTAAATTACCAATAAATGCACAACCTACAAAAGCCACCATTGTTCCTTCAAATACGATGTATACCTGGACTACTCCAAATATTCAACCTACAAACAGTGTGGGTGGTGCTTTGGCTCAATTGACAGGTGTTACTAGTATTTCACAAACCTTGGTAAATGACTCTTCATTCCCAGTTAAACTGGGGTATGTTGTTACACCAAAAGCTGGTAGTTGTATTGGAAAAGATTTTACAGTGAACGTAGCGCTGCTAGCAATTCCAAATCCAGTTGTTAGCTCTGATGTATTTGGTATTTGCAAAGGGGCCTCGGTACAAATTACGACACAATTAGATAATGAAACAAATTTCCCAAATACACAATATTCATGGAGTGATGGTCAAAAGAAAAAAAATATTTCGGTAAAACCATCGATTACTACTAATTATATTTTAACTGCCACAAGTAATGGCTGTACCAGTAAAGCAGATACAATTCAGATATTCGTAGAAGTAAATGTCCCAAAAGCCGATGCAGGAAAAGATTTTATTATATGTAGATACGATACTGCTACTTTGCAAGCTACAGGAGGTAAATCGTATGAATGGGAGGATCAATTCGGAATCGTAAACAAAAATTCAGCTTCACCAAAAGTTGCCCCTATTGTTACTACTTCCTATAAAGTGCATGTAAAGAATGATTATTGTGAATCAGTAGATGAGATTGAGGTCGTAGTAGATCGTTGTTTAAAGGAACTTCAGACTAAAATACCACAAATTTTCACACCGAATGGGGATAATGCGAACGATGCATTTACTATAATTGACATCGATTATTTTACTAAAAGTAACTTGATTGTTTTTAACCGTTGGGGGAATATTGTGTATCAGGCTGCACCTTATGTAAATTCGTGGGATGGTAAAAATGAAAATGGAGACGAGCTTCCAGATGGAACCTATTATTATTCCTTAGATTTAGGAAATGGCCATGAACCATATAAAGGGTTTGTTGTAATAACGCGATGAGAAAACAAAATAAAAATAATCAGTTAGTAAAGCAATTCCTGTTGTTACTGGGTATTTTATTTTCTGTTTTTTACATAAACGCACAACAAGAACCAATGTATACCCAAAATAATTTTGATCGATTAACATTTAATCCGGCATATGCTGGAAGTTCTAATTGGATTGTAACATCGATAAAACACCGTAGTCAATTTGTTGGTTTAGAAGGCGGACCTGCGACGGATATTGTAACAATACATGCACCTTGGCAAGCACGTTCGGTTGGTTTTGGAGGAAAATTTGTTTCGGATCGTTTGGGTGCAACGACGCAAACAAGTGTGAGTGCTATTGGCTCCTACCATATAGGTTTGGGTAAAGGTAAAATGTCGGGAGGCATAGAATTTGGAATATTTAATCAAGCAATAGATTTTTCGACGCTATTTAAAAATGATAAGATCGATAATGCTATTCCACCAGGTAAAACTGCAAAAACAAGATTAGATGGAGCGTTTGGATTACAATACCAAACCAAAAATTATTTCCTTGGGTTTTCTGTACAACACTTATTTGGCGGATCTTTAAATTTCACAGATTTTGATAGATCTATTGTTGCTAATTTACATCGCCATTGGTTTCTTTCTGGTGGATATGTAAAAGACATAACGAAAACACTATCTGTTCAGCCCTGTTTTCTCCTAAAAAAAGTTGCAGGTGTACCAATGCAAGTGGATCTATATACCAATTTTATCTATCAGGATAAATATACGTTAGGTGTCGGCTACCGAACAGGGGATGCATTAACATTCGCTGCTAAAATCCACATTACTGATGCGATTCGTGTTTCCTATTCGTATGATTTTAGAATTTCTCCAATTGCTAAATATTCCGGTGCAGCTCACGAGTTTATGCTACGATATGGAATAAAATTATTACCGCCACAACAAATCAAAGAAATTAATCCTCGCTACTATTTCTAAATTTTGAAAACACAGCAACAACATACAAGTTTTTTTAAGCATTTCCTCTTAGGATTGCTGTTTTCTTTATGTTTTGTGTTTTCTAGTTTTTCTCAAAAGGGAAATATGGAAAAAGGGGATCGTTACTTTGATTTAAATTTATTTTCGGAAGCAATTCCATTTTACCTAGATGCTTCCCAAGAAGGTAAACCGCAGGAGAAAGAAGCCGCAATGATTCAATTAGGAAATTGTTATCGGATTACCGGACAATTCGAGGAAGCGGAAAAAACATTCCAAAAGATTCTAAAAAATAAAAAAACACCCGCAACAAGTTATTTAAATTATGCTTTGGCACTTAAAGCGAGTTCAAAATATACAGAGGCTATCGAAAGCTTTGTAAAATATCGGACTAAAAACCCAGCTGATTCTGTAACCGCAAATCGTATGATTCAATCGTGTTTATTAGCACAACGTTGGTTAGACGAAGAAATAGAATACGATGTAAATTTAGTAGAGAAGTTAAATACGAGTGCTCCAGATTTTGCAGCTAACTATTATGAAAATGGCGTCTTTATTTGTTCTTCGCGGGAAGGAAGTATTAAACCATGGATAAATTTTAATGGGGGAGATGCTAGTGCTGCTTTAGATTATTATTTTATGGATATTTCAGGTCCAGTTGATTCCATCAAAGAACCAGTCCAATTCCCAGGCTTATTAAATTCTATTTCGCATGAAGGACCAGGTACTTTCACGAAAGATTTTAGCACCTTGTACATTACCAAAACGGTAACAAGCGCCAAGTCAAAATCCCAGAAAAGATTGAAAACACTTCAAATTTTTGTTACTACAAAAGATTCTGCAGGCAACTGGCAACTACCAATTACGGCATTTAACTTTAATAGTTTTCAATATTCTACTGGACATCCATCAATTACCAAAGATGGTAATCGGATTTATTTTATGTCGGATATGCCTGGTGGGATTGGTGGTACAGATATTTATTACACTCAAAAACAAAAAAATGGTACCTGGGGAAAACCGGTGAATGTTGGAAAACCTGTAAATACTACGGGCAATGAATTGTTTCCTTTTATTAGTGATGATTCTGTATTATACTTTTCATCGAACATGCACCTAGGTATGGGTAAATTAGATATTTTTTCAACGCGCCAATTATCCGATACGTTATGGGAACAACCTGAAAATATGCGTCCACCAATAAATACCATTGGGGATGATTTTGCTTTTGTGAAAGATAGTAAAGGAAATAGAGGTTTACTAAGCTCAGATAGGTTTAATGGTAAAGGAGCGGATGATATTTATACCTTCAGTCATCATGAACCATTTGAAATACAAGTTGAGGGACCAAAAATTCAACTATTAGATCAAACGTTTTACGATGGTGTAATCTATAAATTGGTAAATGATAGTACGAAAGCAGAACAAATATTGCCATCAGAAAAAGGCTATTATTCAGCGTTATTAGAACCAAACACTAGTTATACTTTAGTTGCACGAAAAAATGGTTTTAGATATGCCAAAGTTACTTTGATTCGTCAAGTACCTCCTCAAGGAAATGAAATTTCTTTTTTACTACGTCCAATGGATAAAACAGTAAAGGTTGCAGGTACACTTTTTAAATTAGATAGTGCGCAAACAAGTATTGTTTCTAAACTACCCAATTCTCCAGTAAGTCTTCAAGAAAATGACACGGAAATCGCAAATAAACGAACTGATACAACAGCACATTTTGCATTTAATTATGAATTGACTTCTGGAAATACGTATCTGTTGATTGATAAAGAGAGTATGCAACTTCCGGTCACCGCTGATTCTTCACTAGTTTTGGATAGTGTTGCCTTACTAACGGATAGTATCGGTGGTGTGGTTACACAAGATCTTATGCGTAATTCCGATTCTACGCAGATAATTCCTACTCCAAAAGTCTATACAATTGATACGAATATCGTTGCAGAAAATGTACTATTTAAAGGGATGTTGAATTCGGATGGTAAGAAAATGAGTAATGTGACGCTAAAACTCTATAATGGTGATTCGTTACAACAAAGTGCAAAATCGGATGGAATGGGGTTATTTCAATTTACTTTAAATACACAGGTGCCCAAATACACCATTTTCGCCTCCAAACCGGGATACGAGAGTAAAGAGATTACGATAATTACAAGTGATTATAAAAATACAAATACTGCGATTATTCGAATAGAAATGATTGAAAAAGAACGATTGGATGTCAATGGTGTAATTAAAACACGAGATACGGTGGTCGTAAATGCGCAAATTGATTTGTATTCCAACATGGAGGAAATGAAAACGCAATTGACAGACAATAATGGCGCTTTTAAATTTTCTTTAAATCCAGATGGAGAGTATAGTATGACCGTTAATAAAAAAGGAATGCTTCCGAAAAAAGTAGATATTGCGATAGAAAATATTGGTGAAAATGGGGACCTAGATCTAGCGATTGAAATGGATTCTATCAAAGTGGATGAGGTTTTGACGATGAATATATATTATGAATTTGATAAGTCGGATATTAAACATGCTTCAGAACTAGAATTAGATAAATTTATCGCATTCATGAAAATTAATCAAAGCGTACAAATTGAAATAAGTGCCCATACGGATGAAAAAGGAACGGATGCCTATAATTTAAATTTGTCGAAAGAAAGAGCAAGAAATGTGATGAATTATTTATTGGAAGAAGGCAGAATAAATAAAAAACGAATCTTTTCAAAAGGATACGGTGAATCGATGTTATTGATAAAAAATGCACAAACAGAAGACGAGCATCAAAAAAATCGTAGAACTGAAATTAAAATTATAGGTTTATAGTAGTAATACAACATGGAAAAAAAGGGATCGAAAAATTGTTTACATCAGGCAGTATGTTATTTTTGTAAGAATAAATTATTTCGTTAATCTCAAAGTACCGTATATGATAAACAAAATGAAACATAGTATTAATTATGCATCTTTTCTGAAAGGAATTAGCGCTTTGGCCTTTGTTTTTATAACTAGTTCTTTAAGCGCCCAATGCAGTTCCGATGCATTTATGGATAATTGTTCGAATGCATTAGATGATTTTAATTTTATCAAATCGTTCGAATATACCAATCCAAAAGGAGGAGCAAAAGCAGAATACTCTTATGTTTTTTCAAAAGGATCCACCTATCGCATTGTTGTTTGTGATGAGAATATTGCAGGAAATAAAATGATTATTTCCCTGTATGATCGTAACCACAAATTGATTGCTTCTAATTTTGACAAGGCTTCCAAGAAAGTGTTCCCAGCATTGACATACCCATGTTCTGCTACAGGAGTTTACTACATTGAATACTCGTTTCAGGGTGATAAAGCAAAATGTGGTATAAATATTTTAGGATTTACAAAAAATTAATAATTACACGGATGAAAAATAAATTTTTAAAAATATACTTACCATCATTTGTTGCAGCTGCAATGCTTGTTGCGTGCGGAGGAAAAGGAAATTCTTTAGATGCAGAATTAGGAGACCCAACGTTACTAGTGAATTCTAAGAAACAAGCGAAAATGTTAGATGAATTAATTCAATCTATCCCTTCTCCAATCGAGATGAATACCGTAATTAAATCTACAGGAGCTGCTTTTAATGCGAACATTATGCATAAAACTGCAGCGGCTAAAAAGTACACTACAAACTACCAACAAGCATACAACGTAGGTGTGTATACTGCAGATATGGGCTATATTAATGCATATGATAAAACGATGTATTCCATTTCTTGTATTACTGCAGTAAAACAATTATCCGATGCAATTCAAGTTGGACAATTCTTTGATTTTGATGCTTTACAACGTTTGTCTAAAAACAGTAACAATGTAGATTCGCTGCAATACATTAGTATTAATAGTTTCAACAAAATGGATGCTTACTTACGTTCTCAAAATAGAGGAGAATTAAGTGTTTTAATCGTTTCTGGAGCTTGGTTAGAAGGATTACACATTGCAACGCAAACCATGAAAGCAAAAGCAAACGATGAATTGCGTGAAAAAATTGGGGAGCAAAAAATTGTATTAGAGAGTTTATTGAAAGTCTTAAAGATGTGTGATAAAATCGATTATGTGAAAAATGTCTTAACCAAATACGAAAAATTAAACGACTTATTCGCAAACGTAAAAATCGAATATATCCAAGGCGAACCAGTGACGAAAATTGTAGATGGTCAAATGATTATTGAAGATAGTTCTACTTCTAAAATTATCATGACGGATGCACAATTAACTGAAATTACGGCATTGGTGGAATCTGTAAGAACAGACTTGTTGAAATAATATAATTTGTAGGCATTTGGCTTGCCTTAGATCTACGAACTCATTATAAACTATTTAAATCGGATGACTTTTAAGTTATCCGATTTTTTTATATACTAAAATGTTAAAAAGCAACGTTAATATAAATAGATACGTCTAATTGATAAGAATGGACTAGTAACATTTAATACCGAAAGCCATGAGACCTTATTTATATTCCGATTTTTTATCTACCTATGTGAAATCCATATTTACAGATAGAAATATCCCAGTAAACGAGCAGTTTTTAGAGGAATTATATGCGTATATCTCAGCGAATAAAGATACGTGTGTCAATAAATATGGTGAGTTTTTAGAATCGACAATACATGCTACTGTTGTGTTTAATTACCTAAAACATTATTTTATTCACGACCGTTTGGACAATGAGAAATATACGTTTTTAGTGTGTTTAGCTTCTGAAAAACAAGTGAAATCTTTGTCTGCAAACTTGTTATATTCTGGGGATTTTTCGAACCGAATTCAGCGCGCCTTGTATGAAACGTATGCCTTGAATTAATAAAGTGTGGTCATAATTACCTCTTTACTTTATACTTTCAAAATTTCCACTAAAATACCCACCAGTAAAAAGGCGTCATAATACCCACTAACATTGCTAGTTTAATTAGCTTATCTACTACTTTTAGGTTTTTAGGTGTAGTTTGCAGAAATAGCAGCAATACTAGAGCAACCACTATAAGTAACGAAGCACCAAATACCGGTAAAGTAGCAAGAATATGGGTGAATTGATGGTCTGCAATGAGAAGCATTAAAAATAAAATGTAAAACAGAGGTACCGTGCTTAAAATGCATAGTGCAATCCATTTCGCGGCCGTATTTCCCAATACAATTGGAATGGTTTGTGCATGTAATTGTTTATCTCCTTCTACATCTTCCATGTCTTTCACAATTTCGCGTCCTAAATTGAGTACAAATGCGAAAAAGCAGAGTATAAAAATAAAATTCCCAGCATCCAAAAATAGATTTTTCCAATAGATAATTGCTTGATTTAAAGATTTCGAAATGGTAATTTTTGCTTCTAAAATAGGATGAAGTTCATAACTACAAACATGGTAGAAGTGAAAACCGCTAAGAAGTACCACCAAGGCAGTGAGAGAGGCGATTAATACATTTCCAAGTACAAATTTCCGTTTGAAATACACGGAGTATAACCATAGTACATTGATAGAAATAAGATGTATAAATGCATACCAAAACGTTTGATAGAAAACACTTAAATAACAAGCGATGATAAATCCAATTCCGTTGAGTGTCCAATGCCATATAATTGCTCTGCGTTTGGAAATATGTTTGGTAACAATCAATTTTTCCGGACGATTAATTTTATCTGCTTTTACATCAAAGTAGTCGTTGATTATGTTTCCTCCTGCAGCTATACACACGGTTGAAAATGTAAGCAAGAAAAAATGAATTTGTTCAAAAAACGGATGGACATCTATTTTTCCGCCAATGGTAAAATAAAAAAAGCGTACTGCATACATCGTTAATGCGATGATAATTAGATTTTTTACGCGGATTAATCGCAAGAAGTGTATCATTGAGCTAAAAATTTATATTCGGTTCTACGGTTAGATTGATGCGCTTTTTCGATTTCTTTAGGGGAGGTTAATTTTGCAATTTGTGCGTCGTTCACTTTTGGTTGACTCTCCCCATATCCTTTAGCAAGAAGTCGTGTTCCATCAATTCCTTGTTGGATTAAATAATTACGCACGGAATTAGCACGCCCATCGGATAATGTTTGATTTTCAGTTGCATCGCCTCTAGTATCGGTATGTCCGCCAATTTCGATACGTAAATTCGTGTTTTTCACTAATAAATCGCGTAATTTGTTTAACTCCATAAACGATTCTGAACGTAATTCCGTTTTGTTTAAATCAAAGAATACATTTGCTAATACTACTGGAATATCACTTCCAATTGGTACTAACTCAATATCCATGTGAACAGCCTCTTGGTCTTGACCAGGTAACATATTAAAATTGGAAGAGTAAAAGTTATAACCAGGATAGGAGACACTGAGTGCGTATTCTTGGTTAATCGGTAAGGACACCAAAAATTCACCTGTCACTTGATCCGCTTCTGAACGAATAACTTCTTTTCCGGTTTTAACATTTACTAACTGAAATTTACCTGGTATTGGTTTTTTGGTCGTTGCATCAATTACTAAACCTTCAAAATAGAGGGTTTTGATAGGTTGAACCGTTTTTGGCATTTCAAAAAAGTAAATATCTAAATCTCCAAATCCCCCTTCACGGTCAGATGCGAAAAATCCAATTTCTCCATCTGGACTTACCATTAACGAGTTTTCATCGTTTTTGGTGTTGATTGGATAACCTAAATTGATTGGCGCGGACCAATTTCCTTGCTCGTCCATACGCGAAACAAATAAATCCGATCCACCTAATCCAATATGTCCTTTAGACGCGAAGTATAATGTTTTACCATCTGGGTGTATTAAAACGGATTCTTCTTCTTGGGGAGAATTAATCGTGTTAGGTAATTTGACTCCAGGTCCCCAGGTTCCATTTTCTTGTAAAGTAGAAACATAGATATCTGAACTTCTTGTACCATTTGGTAAACGAACACCACGAATAAAATACAGCGTTTTTCCATCCGCTGATAGCGACGGTTGTGTTTCCCAATTTTGTGAGTTAGGTAAACCAGGTAAATTTAGTACTTGTCCCCAGGAAGATCCTATTCTTTTAGTGATAAACATATCGCAGCTTCCTCTACCTAATCTACCAGCACCATATTCTCCTGCTGGATCGGGACAAGCAATAAAAATAAGCGATCTACCGTCTGCCGCAATTGTTGGAGCACCTTCATTGTTTGCAGTATTTATATGACTTGGCATCGGTTCCGCTTTAGACCAAGCATTTCCTTTTAAATGCGAGATGTAAAAATCTTCTTGTTCTTTCACAGGTCCAGAAACGCGGGTATCTTTAATACGTCTTGTGAAAAGGATGGTTTTTCCATCTACCGTTATAGTAGGGAAATATTCTGGCGCTTCTGTATTTATTGCTGGGCCAAGGTTGATAGGTTTAAAGTTGTTTGGATTTTTCATCGATTCGATAGCAAAATAGGAAGATTGAATTTTCTGATTTGCTAGTGGAACATTCTGTGGATTCGCTTGTTTGTTTTTTGTATACATGTCCAAGGTTTGTATACACTTTGTATAATCACCAACTTCAAAATAAAGCATCCCTAAAAAGAAATAGGTACTTCCTGTGCTATTATGTAGCGGGTTTATTTGTATGGCCTTTTCATAAAACTCGATGGCTACTTTGGGTTGATTGGTATATTCTGCATATTCACCAGCCAACAAATATGCTTCCCAAAAGGTAGGATCTTTTTCGATTGCCTTATTTAAGATTTCTAATCCTAAGGTATAATTTTCTCTCCCATATTGGTCTTTGTTTAAACGAGGAGCATCCATTCCTTCTTCAAAAAGAGAAATCGCTTTTTTGCTTTTAGAAGAATATTTTTGTTGCGCGAAAGTCGCTGAGGCAACGAGAAGTAAAAGAAGTAATAATTTCATAAGTGTCGTTTTTTTGTCAGACTTAGCGGAGTTTTTTAGCCAGTTCAAGCGGAGTTCTTTAGTCAGATTGAGCGGAGTCGAAATCCTACTAAACGAAGTCGAAGCATCATGGAATGTCTAAATATTTATGTGTTTGCAAAGAAATTCGCCATTTAGGGTTATTCTTCACATAGTCAACGATAAGAGGTAGGTTTTTATTTTGTTTAGACCATTCGGTTTGTAAATAAAGTTTGCACGAAGGCTTCACTTTTTCGGCATGTTCCTCCGCCCATGCAATATCGGAAGGGTGAAAAATCACCACTTTAAGTTCGTCTGCCTTTTCGTATGCTTCTGGAACTGGGTCTTTAAATTTTTTCGGGGAAAAACAGTACCAATCGATATTGCCTTTTAAGGGATAACATCCAGAAGTTTCTATGGCAACTTTGTAATTATTGGCATGTAAAACATCTATTAGTGCATGTAGATCATACATGGCTGGTTCTCCACCGGTGATAACAACAAAATCGGTAGGTGTTTGTTTTATTGCGTCGAGTAGGGTGGCGATAGATAAAAGTTTGTGTTTTTGTGCTTCCCAACTTTCTTTTACATCACACCAAACACAACCAACATCACACCCAGCGATACGTATGAAATAAGCGGCACGTCCGGTATAATTTCCTTCTCCCTGAATGGTATAAAAATGCTCCATGATAGGAAGGGAGAGGGATGCTGATTTTGCTGAAATGTCCATATTTCAAAAATACGAAAATAATTGAATGGAAGATTTTATACTTTCTATTCTATGCCATATTTCACCGCAAATTTTACTAACCCTACTGCTGATTTAGCACCAATTTTTTCCATGATTTTATTGCGATGCCCATCGACAGTTCGTTTGCTAATAAATAAATAGTCCCCAATTTCTTTAGATGTCATTTCTTTTACCAACATGGAAATAATTTGAATTTCACGCAGGGTCAAATTAAACTCATTTTGTATAAGGGTTGGAATCTCCTCGTTGGTGTGATTAATTAATATTTCAGCGACTTCATTGGATAAATATCGGTCGCGTTTTATAGTCGAAATCATTGCTTTTGTGATTTCGTCGAGACTAGAGTTTTTTAGTATGTAACCTGCACCATTGGACAATGCATCGCGAATTAAATCTTCCTCTTTGTGCATGGATAACATCAATACTGGAATGGTAATTGCTAGTTCTTTCAATTTTTTTAGCGTAGAAATACCATCTAAGACAGGCATATTTACATCCAAAATAATTAAATCAAAATGTTGTTCTTTGGCTAGTTTAATAGCTTCTTTACCATGATTCGCTTGTGTAATTTGTAAATCAATTTTTTTCTGGGTTTGCAGCATGAGAGTCAGCCCTTTGCGAACCAATTCATGGTCATCGACTAATAATAAGTTAATTTTTTTCATACACGGTAAAAGTTAAAGAGGTACCATCCGTTGCGTTGCTTTCCCATGCATACTCTGCTTGTAGCACTTCCAATCGTTGTGTAATGTTTCGCAAGCCGTTGTTTTTTTGCACAGCATGCAATTCAAATCCGGTGCCGTCATCGATGAGTTGAATGGTCAATTGTTCTTTGGTTTGTTGTAATTTGACATAGAGATTTTCAGCATGCGCATGTTTAATCGTATTATTAAAAAATTCTTGTACAATACGATAGATAATTGCTTCTTCTTTTTTGTCTTTTCGGACTATTTTTTTTGCATTCTCGGAAAAATGAACATGTAAAGGATGAATGGTATTTGTTTGGTTACACAGTTGTTCAATAGCTTTGTTTAAGGTGTTGTTTTCAAGTACGAAAGGCATTAAGTCAAAAGTGATTTCTCGCACCGAAGAAATGGAATCATTGACCATGCGATCAATTTCTTCTAAACATTCTAAATATTCAGTGGAATCTTTTTGCATTAATGACAGGGATCCTATGAAAAATTTAATTGCACCTAATTCTTGTCCAAGTGAATCATGTAAATCAGAAGCTAATCGTTTACGTTCTTGATCTTGCCCTAAAATGATGGCTTTTAAACGATCTAATTCTGCGTTTTTTTGTAAAGTTATGTCTTTCGCAATGAGTAATATTTGTTTTTTTTGTTCGAAATCTATATGTATTAAGTTGATTTCTAAATGTATCGTTTCTTGCAGTTTGTTTTTGTAAGTAAAATGAAATTCACTATTGGATTTTTGCTTTATTTTAAATGCTTCAATTTTTTCCAATAAACCTTTGGGGATAAATTCGTCCAATTGGAAATATTTTTTTATCACTTTTTCATTCAAAAAGGGTTCCCCTTCACAATTGGCATAGAAAATATAATTTTTATAGTCAAATACAAAAATGCGTTCAGGAAGTGTTGTTAAGATTAAATTGAAATTTTCTTTATTGATCGTATTAATTTCAAGTTCATCGATATAGGCATTTATTCCTTCTCCTAATATTTGAAATTCGTAATTAAATAGTTCCGCAGGAAATTTTTCATAGAGGTTTCCTGCCATATTATGATGTAAATGATCTACGATTGCATTTCGAAGTTTTTTCTCTTCTTGATTTTTGGATTCAAGCAGATGTAACTCTTCTAAAAGACTTTCAAGGGTATTTTCGTTTGTTAAATTAGGAACAAATTCATCCTTATTCAATGCTCGAAGTCTACCTATAATTCCATCAATTGCTTTTTGATTCATTTGCTTTTTTATGTTTTAACAACCAGTTTTTTGCTTCTTTTTTATTCGTAAATGCACGAAAAGGGACATGTGGCTTTTTTATGGCTATAAAAATATTCACGATATATTTTTGTAGATGATTATGCACTAGTGCAGCTGTAGCATGTAAAAAATCTTGTCCATACTTGTCTGCGTAGGCTTTACCCTCGCTTGGCATACTTTTGATATTATTGAAGTCGTACAACCAATATTGTTTCTCACCTCCAGATATTTCATGCCGCAATGCAATACATTGTTTACATATAGGAACGTTTATTTCTATTTCTTTTTTAAAAATAGAGTACAATATTCCCTCTTTATCAATCCAAAGTTTTGAAAGGTCATCTTCTAATTCTTTTACGATCATAGTTCGTTTTTTGCTTTAAGTTCTAACAACCAGTTTTTTGCTTTGACTTTATCTGTAAAAATCCGCATCTTTACTTTCGGTTTTTTAACTGTGATAAAAGTATTGATTATAAATTTTTGTAAATGGGAATGAACGATAATTGCTGCTGCATGTAAATAGTTATCCCCGTATTTTGCTGCATAATCTTTCGCATCTTTCGACATGGATTGTAGATTATTTAGATCATACAACCAATATTGACTTTCCTCGTTTGAAAATGTATGTCGCAAATTGATTAAAGCAATACAATAATCCAGGTCTAAATGAGTATCGTGTAAGAAGTTAGAATGCATAATTCCATCTTCCATCCAAAATTTTGTAAAATGATTTGAACTTTCTTGCATCGTTAGGATTACTTATTTTTTTAGTGAAATGATTTCTGTTTTAGTTCGAGTAACCATTTTTTAGCACTTTCTTTATTGGTGAAAATAGATGTTTTAACATTTGGTTTTTTTACGATGATGAAGGTGTTAAAGAGAAATTTTTGCAGGTGTGTATGTACAATAATGGCTCCAGCGTGCAGGAATTCTTGACCATATTTATCGCCATATTCTTTTGCATCTTTTGTCATTATTTTTAATCCGTTCAAATCGTGTAACCAATATTGTTTTTCTCCTTGAGAGAATTCATGTCTAAATTGTATAAATTCCTGGATGCATTCTAAATCTAGTTGCACCTCTTTTAGGAAACGGGAATACATGATACCGTCTTCCATCCAAAATTTCACGAAATCATTAGAAGCTTCTCGCATCGTTTTTTTATACAAAGATACCAAGCATTTTGTCATTTTCTATTTCAAAAGTATAGGTATAAATACCTGTTTTTAGTCGTATTTGTACCCGAAACATGGACTTTGAATAGGTTTTTAAACTTCTTTGAATGTAGATTTGCTATCTAAATTTAAAAATAAATAATATGAAAAAAATTGTATTGCCGTTACTAATAATGACTATTACATTGTTTGCCTTTGATTCAAATGCACAAAAAAAAGGAGGAAAATCTTCAGGCCTAAGTGAAGGTACAATATTACTAGATGGTTACTATGGATATGGTAATTTATACAATGCAATTTTTAAAGCAATTGTATCTAATAGTTCTGAATCTACTTTCTCAAGTATTGGTCCATTAGGTATTCGAGGGGAGTATTTACTTTCCAATAAAATTGGTTTAGGAATTGATATTGGGTTTAATTCATCTAAAATTCAATATAAAGAATCAGGTTTCGATGCGAACATGAACTTAATTAATTATGATGCAAGTTTACTTACATCCAAATTAGGAACTATGCTTACTTTTAATTATCACTTTATCAATAATAGTAAATTTGATTCTTATTTTGTGTTTGGTTTGGGTTACGGAGGTAGAACTTTTACGTCTAAATCTGATTATGTTGGGTATGTTTCACCAACTGCTAAGTCTTCATTACCAGTAGCTTCTAAACTAGGTTTTGGTTTTAGATATTTCTTTACAGAAAACATTGGGATGAATTTAGCATTAGGCTTAGGCCAAGGAGGTCTTGTCAATGCTGGAATAACAGCTAAGTTTTAATTTAGTTACGTTCAATTAAAGACTGGTGAATCCATAAAAGTTCAAAAACTAAGAAAATCCCAATCAGCATTTGTTGATTGGGATTTTCAAATAGATATCTATTTTTAGAAGTATATGTACTCGAAACACGTACTTTGAATACGTTCTTAAAGAGTCTTTGAATATAGATTTGCCTATAATTTTAAATTAAATTTTATGAAAAAAATTATTATATTAGTTAGTATTGTATTACTAGCAGTTGCGTGTAAAAAAGCTACACCAACACCAAATAACCCTAGTCAAACCAATGTGGATGGGGAGAAATTGATAATGGTTGTCTCTAACAACAATGAATATTTAGATACTAATAAATATGTTTACGATAGTAATAATAAAATAATTCAAATTTATTCCTCTTCAAAATATCTACCTGGTTCATCAAATGGAGGTGATTATCATATTTGGAAAACGAATATTTCATCGAAATTTGATAGTGTAATATTTGATTCAAAATATACTAATAACAATAATGCTCAAGATCAAGATATTAATTATATTGTATTGAATCAAAATGGTACTATTAACAAATTAGGAACTATAGGAGATAAAGAGATAGTTTTATTTGAATATAGTTCTAATAAACTTTCAAAAGTAAGTGAATCAGGCTTTTTTAATGATACTTCAGTTGTATTGAATTGGAAGGATGAAAACCTCATTTCTATAGGAAATTCAAGTTTTGAGTATTATTTAGACAAACAAAATAATATAAGTTCTGTTTTAGAATTTGTTGACAGACTCGGTCTCGGTGATGGTGATGGTGGATTTTTTGTGAGAGGCTATGATAGTGGTTTATACACAAAAAATTTAATTAAAAGAGAAACATATACAAATGAAGACAAAAGCGTCGACACCTATTTATATACTTATAAATTTGATACTTATGGTCGAGTAATAGAACGGACTATCCAAAATGAAAAGGATGCATCAGATATTATAACTTACAAATACACTTGGTCAAAATAGTATTTTCTTTATAGAAAATATTGGTGTGAACTTAGCGTTTGGTTTAGGCCAAAAAGGACTTGTCAATACAGGAATAACAGCTAAGTTTTAAATGATTTACAAGTAATTAAGTAAGGAGAATACATTTTTATAATTCAAATTCTTTCATAATTAAATATCCCAATTAATTCCAATTAATTGGGATATTTGTATTTAATCAATTTATACTTCTTTTTTATTATTTACCATTAAAATAGTTGTTTAAAAAAACGACTTTAAAACAAAAAATTCATTTATATTTGTTTTTCAAAAATGAAAACAATATTCCGATGGAAAAAGAAAAAAATAGATATTCAGACACTGAACTTCAGGAGTTTAAGGAATTAATTTTAGAAAAATTAAAAGAAGCAGAACACGATTACTCCTTATTAAGCAAATCGCTTTCTTTATCGGATGACCATGGTACAGATGATACAGGCCGTACCTTCAATATGATGGAAGATGGTTCAGAGACATTATCCAGAGAGGAAGTTGCCCAATTAGCTGCTCGTCAAGAACAATTTATCCAAAATTTACGTAACGCCTTGGTTCGTATTGAAAACAAAACATATGGTGTTTGCCGCGAAACAGGTAAATTAATTCAAAAAGAACGTTTACGTCTAGTTCCACATGCAACCTTAAGTATTGAAGCTAAAAACATTCAGAAATAATATGTTTCGTAAAAAATTAATCATTGTAGGGGCTGTAGTGGCCCTTATTTTGTTTTTAGACCAAGCGATGAAAATTTACATGAAGTCATCGATGGTTGCGGTAAATGAACCTATTAATCTTCTTGGTTCCTGGTTGCGCTTACAATATATCGAAAACCCTGGAATGGCATTTGGTACTACTTTCGGAAGTGGTATGCTAGCAAAATTATCCTTAAGTATATTTAGAATTATAGCAATCGGAGGAATTGCTTGGTATTGGGTAAAACAAGCCAAAGAAAATGCGCGTATCGAATTTTTAATTGCCGTAGGGTTCATCTTTGCTGGTGCTTTAGGAAATTTGATCGATTCTATGTTCTACGATTTTATCTTCCCTTTTGATGCGTGTTCTGGTTACAACCAATTCCCTGGATCAGGAGTGAAGGCTATTTGTAATTATTTCGGAACTAATCCAGTAGAAGTAGAAGTGCGACACCAAGGGTTTTTATTGGGAAATGTAGTAGACATGTTTCAATTTAATGGTACTTGGCCAACTTGGGTTCCTTTTTTAGGAGGAAATGAAATGTTTCCAGCGATTTGGAATTTAGCAGATGGATCGATAACGGTCGGTGTGGTTATGGTATTGATTCGCCAGCGCACCTATTTTCCAAAGGAAAAAAAGGAAGAACGTTTGGAAACTTCCGAAGATTAAACGAAACGACGATGTTACTTGCTCCTGGCGCAAAAGGTTGGATAACCAAATACGAAGATTTACTCAACAAAGGGGAAATTATCGTATCGGTTGAAAAACCAAAAGGATTAAGTGTAGAGCATTTCGCGCATCTACATCTTTCTCAATCCGGTATTGTATTCGGATTTCCAACCGAAGTATTATTCGCTACCGAAGTGGATGGTAATTCCTGGACTACGGAAGAAAAATTAACCTTACTCTTATTTGAATCGCACCTGTTTATCTTTGTGTTAAATGGGGGAGATGCTGTACAGGATTTTGATAATTTTATCGCTTCTTTACTCGCATTTTACGGAAAACATAATGCGCCTACCATCAGTAAATTAATGGGGTTTTTCAAAAAAGAATCTGCAGTTGAAAAATTGGAGAATATTTTAGAAAAACGCACGGATATCAAACTGAATTTGTTAGAAAATGCTTTGTGGGTGAATTATTTAAGTAATTCTTTCGTCTATTTAGATGTGATTTTATACCACGAGTATATCAAAACGAAAAAAACGATTGTAGAGTCTAATTATGAAGAATTAGCATTGGATGTTCTTAAAACAATTGTGTTTACAGGCTATTCCGATGGGGAAATTCAACCTTCAGAAAGAGCAATGTTTGACGTGTTTTTGGCTTCTGCAAATTTACATGAACACCGAAAAAAACAAGCTATATATTACGTAAAGAATGGAGCTTCGTTAACCGATTTGTCTGCCATCTTTTCCCATATATGGTTGTTTAAACGTTTCCTAATTGATATTTCGGTTCTTACTATTTATACCAATCAAGAAACCTTAGTACATGAAAAAGAATTTTTGTTGAAATTCTGTGATTTCTTGCATATTCCTCGGGAAGAATTAAACGAAACGATCGTTTCTATCGAACAATTTGTATTAAACCATACCGACAAAATTTCCTTTCTACAAAACAAAAATGCGGTAGAACATTTATATGGCAATGTATCAAAACGTTGGATTAAAATTTTAGGAAGAAATAAAGATAAATTAGCTTTAGAATTAAAACAGAGCAAAGAATTAATGCTGCTAATTAAAAAATCTACCAACCAAGAATTGACCAAAGAGGAGAAGGAAAAAGTAAAAACACAATTCCTGGATTTGTTAAAAACGATGCCTGCGGTTACCATTTTTATGCTGCCTGGAGGCGCTTTATTATTACCAATTGTCCTAAAAATAATTCCAGATTTAATTCCTTCCGCATTTAGAGATAATGAAATTGAAGATTAAAATGAAAAAAACGATAATTCTATTTTTCTTTAGCTGTCAGTTTGTATTTACCCAAGAAATTCGAAGTATTGCTTCCCTTCCAAATTCTATGGAAGAATCTTCTGGACTTACTTTCTACAACGACTCCATTTTCATTACACACAACGATAGTGGCGACAAACCAATGCTTTACTTTATCAATGTAAAAGGTAAATTAATCCATCAAGTCCTCATTGAAAATGCACATAATGTGGATTGGGAGGACATTTGTTCGGATGGAAAAGGACACCTATATATTGGAGATATTGGCAATAATAAAAACGATCGCCGGGATTTAAAAATATATAAGGTTGCTTCAGCCAATTTACTCACGAAACAAAAAGTAATGGCGGAAGTTATTAGTCTATCCTATTTCGATCAACAAGCATTTCCTCCTGCAGATTCTTTATTGAATTACGATGCAGAAGGATTAGCGTTTCACCAAGATAGCTTATTAATTTTCACTAAATGTCGCGCAAACCCATTTAATGGATATTCCTATTGTTACAAAATACCATCGAAACCAGGAACCTACAAAGCACACAGAAGTTTTCAATTGTATATCGGCAATAAGGGATTTACAAAAGACGCGGTAACTTCTGCTTCAATTTGCAAAAATAGTTTGTATCTCTTGACGTATAATCGTTTTTTGATTTATCAATTGGTACAGGGTAAATGGACCTATAAAGAACAACATTATACCAAGCCATATACTCAGAAAGAGGCAATTACGACAAAAGATAATCGTACAATATTTCTAACCGATGAAGTACAAAAAATTGTAGGAGGCGGTAAACTGTACAAAATGGAAATTAAATGAATGAGCAACTAAGAATAAGCGATTTTGAGGCGGTAATTTTTGATATGGATGGAGTGTTAATAGACTCGGAGCCAGTATGGAAAATTGCGATGGGGGAGGTGTTTCATGCCGTTGGTTGTCCATTAACAGTCAAAGATTTTCAACAAACTGTTGGATTACGGATTGATGAGGTGATTGCGTTTTGGTACAAACATTCCCCATGGGAAAATGTTACGCCACAAGAAGTGGAACAGCGTATTGTAGCCAAGATGGTGGAATTGATTTCTGCGCAAGGTAAGCCGCTGATAGGTGTTATTGAAACTTTACAATTCTTGAAAGACCAAGGGATAAAGATAGGCTTAGCTACTTCTTCATATTCGGTGTTAATCGATTGTGTATTAGAAACTTTAGCAATCAACTCTTTTTTCGATTTCACCCATTCTGCAGAACACGAATCGTATGGGAAACCGCATCCAGCAGTGTACCTAACAACAGCAGAAAAGTTAGGAGTCAATCCGTTAAAATGTTTAGTAATCGAGGATAGTATCAATGGTGTTATTTCTGGAAAAGCTGCACGCATGAAGGTAGTTTGTATTCCTGAAAAAACACATTATCCAAACCCCAAATTAATACTTGCAGATTATACCTTTGACACGATGGAGGAGATGTTGAATCAACTTAAAAATACCTAACTTTTATTTTTATTAATTTTACAAAAAATCGATCTTCATTATGCTCCTAGAAATTCAAGATAAAATCGTTTCCCTAGACCTTTTTGAAAAAAAATTCGTGTGTGACTTAAGTGCGTGTAAAGGCGCTTGTTGTATCGAAGGTGATTCAGGAGCACCATTGACCTTCGAAGAAGTTTCGATAATCGAGGATAATCTAGAAGCTATTAAACCATACATGCGTCAGGAAGGATTAGATGCGGTGGAAGAAACAGGAGTTTTCTACATGGATTGGGATAACGAACCGGTGACGACTTTAGTGAACGAAAAGGAGTGTGCTTTTGTTGCTTTTGATGAAAAAGGGACCGCTTTGTGTGCTATTGAACAAGCGCATAAAGATGGAAAATTAGATTTCAAAAAACCAATTTCATGCCATTTATACCCAATTCGCGCAAAGAAATTTAAAGAGTTTGAAGCCCTAAATTACAATACGTGGGATATTTGTTCTCCTGCTTGTGCTTGCGGGGAACAGTTAGATGTGAAGGTATACAAGTTTTTAAGAGAACCACTAATTCGCGCGTATGGGGAAGAATTTTACCAAGAATTAGAAGTGGTAGATAAAGACATCGAAGAGCAAAAGAAAAACGGGGAATTTCCTCAGGGATAATTTTGATATTCTAAACCAAAAGGTATAACTTTGTTTTAACTTAAAAACAAAATTATGGCTGAAGTACAAGCAGGTTTAGAAATTCAAGAAATATTAGATCAATTAGGAATTGAAGCTACAAATAGTGGGGCTTCTACAGGGAGTTATTGGTATGAAACGAAAGGAGAAACCATTGATTCTTATTCTCCAGTAGATGGAAAATTAATTGCATCCGTTACTGCTGCAACTGAAGCAGAATACCAAAAAATTGTAGACAAAGCGCAAAAAGCGTTCAAACAATGGAGACAAGTTCCTGCACCGAAACGTGGTGAAGTTGTTCGTCAATTAGCAGAGAAATTACGCGAATATAAAGAACCACTTGGTAAATTGGTTTCTTACGAGATGGGTAAATCCTTACAAGAAGGGTTAGGGGAAGTACAAGAAATGATTGACATTTGCGATTTCGCAGTAGGTTTATCCCGTCAATTATATGGTTTGACCATGCATTCAGAACGTGAAGGACATAGAATGTATGAACAATACCACCCACTTGGATTAGTAGGTATTATTTCTGCATTTAACTTCCCAGTTGCCGTTTGGAATTGGAATACCGCTTTAGCTTGGGTATGTGGAGACGTTTGTATTTGGAAACCATCCGAAAAAACGCCATTAACTGCTATTGCATGTCAAAAAATTACCGAAGAAGTATTTACAGATAACGATGTTCCAGAAGGGGTATCTAACTTAATTATTGGTGGTGCTGAAATCGGAAAATTATTAACTGCAGATACACGCGTTCCTTTAATTTCTGCAACTGGTTCTACTCGTATGGGTAAATCCGTAGGGGAAGTGGTAGGTGCTCGTTTAGGAAAATCCTTATTAGAATTAGGTGGTAACAATGCGATTATCATTACTCCAACTGCAGACCTAAAAGTGGTTGTTCCAGGAGCTGTATTTGGAGCTGTTGGTACTGCTGGTCAACGTTGTACTTCTACACGTCGTTTGATTATTCATGAGGATGTGTATGATGTTGTTCGCGATGCAATTGTGAAAGCATATGGTCAGTTAAAAATTGGAAATCCATTAGATACTAATAATCACGTTGGTCCACTTATCGATAAAGATGCGGTTGTAGCATACGAACATGCATTGAAACAAGTTGTTGCAGAAGGTGGTAAGGTATTAGTAGAAGGAGAAGTACTTTCAGGAGAAGGATATGAATCTGGATGTTACGTTCGCCCAGCGATTGCTGAGGCAGATAATTCCTTTAAAATTGTGCAACACGAAACATTTGCGCCAATTTTATATTTAACAAAATATTCGGGTGGTGTTGAAAATGCAATTGAAATTCAAAATGCAGTACCTCAAGGTTTATCTTCTGCGATTATGACGAACAATTTGAAAGAAGCAGAAGCGTTTTTAGCAGCTTCCGGTTCGGATTGTGGTATCGCGAACGTTAATATCGGTACTTCTGGTGCTGAAATTGGTGGTGCTTTCGGAGGTGAAAAAGAAACTGGTGGTGGACGTGAGTCTGGATCCGATGCTTGGAAAGTATACATGCGCAGACAAACAAATACGATAAATTATTCCGATAGTTTACCTTTAGCACAAGGGATTAAGTTTGATTTATAGTCAACTAATTACACTCTTTTTAGGCGATTGCATAGCAATCGCCTTTTTTATTTCCTACAACCTTTGTTTTTATACTGCATTTTTACGCTTTATTTTTTGTCGTGCATTGTTATGATCCGTAAACTCGGGCCAGTTCGGTCCAGTTCGGGTTAGTTCGGGTTAGTTCGGGTTAGTTCGGGTTAGTTCGGGTTAGTCGCGACTAACCCCTCACCCCCCTCACTCGTCACACGTCACTCACCACTCACCCCCTCATAATCTTCATTTGTCGATTATTCCCTAGGTAAATATTCTTTCAGGTATTTAATATTTATCTTTGTTCTCATTAATTCATTTATATTTTACTAATTAATTATAAGTACATGAAAAACAGTATATTATTACTATTCATTTTGCTTGTAACCTACGGTGCTAAATCGCAAGTTTTAAACCTAGAGCAATGCTTAAAAATGGCGGATACTGCCAATGTAATCATACGAAATGCACGAGTGGATGTAGCAATGAGTGCAAGTCAAATTGACGCGTATCAATCTGCATTATTACCGAAGATTTTCTATGCTGGAGATTACAGGTATAATGCCGTAATTCCTGGACAGCTAATTCCTGGACAAATTGCAGGTGGGGCACCTGGAACCTATGTTGCGGTGCAGTTTGGTGTTCCGGTAAATATTAGTAATACGGTACAGTTAAACCAAGTCTTGTACAACCCGCAATTAAATGCTGCAATTAAAACATTAAAAATCAATCAAGAAGTTTCTGAAATTCAAGCAGGATTAACGGAGCAAAATGTGAAGTACCAATTGATTCAAACCTATTACAACCTACAAGCGATCCATAAACAGCTTTCTTTTGT
The DNA here is from genome assembly GCA_947463445.1 of Flavobacteriia bacterium. GTDB lineage: Bacteria > Bacteroidota > Bacteroidia > Flavobacteriales_D > Crocinitomicaceae > CANHVK01. The sequence continues at coordinate 36,708 of CANHRS010000012.1, forward strand.
TCAAGAAAATAGTCTGAATATGGACAAAATGATTGCTAATATGAAAGTAATGGTTGAGCAAAAAATGGTGATTGCTACAGAGTTAGATAAGTTAAATATTACACGTTTAACGTTAAAAAATCAAGAACAAAACTTGATTTCTACTAAGGAAAAGACAGAGAATTACTTGAAGTTAATGATTGGTAAAACTATTAATGACAAAGTGGAATTTCAACAAGAAGGTGCTGTGCAACGCACTATTTTAAACGAAATCAAATCTATAAATGCACGTGAAATTCAATTATTACAAGCTCAGCAACGTTTAAATTTAGTAGAGAGAAAAGGGATAAAAATGGCATACCTACCTGTTTTATCCATGTATGGAACCTACCTGTATAGTTACAACTACCGTCCAGAAAATAAATTTGGAAAAGGTATTGATGGAGCTTTGGTCGGGTTAAAGTTAGATTGGACACTTTTTGATGGTTTTGAAAAACACCATAAATTGAAAGTGAATATGTTTCAACGTGCTAAAATGGAAGATCAAATTGATTATTCCAAAAAACAATTGGATGTGAACATCATTAACGCACAAAAACAAGTAGAGATCCAAACACAATCCTTGCAAATTTCTCAAGACCAATTAGTATTGGCAGAAAAGATTCAAAAGCAATCAAAATTTTCGTTCGAACAAGGAGTTATCAGTTCGAATGATTTATTGAAAAGTGAAAATGATTTGTATCAAGCACAAACAAATGTAGTAGTTGCTTTTGTGCAATTACGTCAAGCAGAATTAGAAGTATTAAAATTAACCGGTAACATAAAATAAGATGAATAAGAGAGTATTAACTATTATTGGAATTGCAATTGTATTAGTGGTAATCAGTGTTGTTAAATTAAAAAGCAACAAGCAAAAAGTACAAGCTAAATTATACATTCACGATACAACTACTGCTATCTTGGTTAACGTAGCAAAACCTAAATTTCATTCTTTCGAAAATTCTTTTTCGTATTTAGGTACCTTCGATCCAAATAAACAAAACTTAATTGGTTCGGATGTTGCAGGAAAAATCATTCGTATGAACGTACAAGATGGGGATAAGGTTTCTAAAGGTCAAATTTTAGCAAAGTTAGACGATGAAATGTTAGAGTTACAATTAGAAAATGCTGCAATTCAAGTAGAAAGTCAAAAAAATGATGATGCTAGAAATAATTTTCTAATTAAAGAAAATGCGATAACTGGGGTACAAAATGAGAAAACAAAACTGGCACTTAAAGCTGCAGAAGCAAATTACAAACTAATTAAAAAACAGTTTAAAAATACTGCTATAGCAGCTCCATTTTCTGGGGTTATTTCTAAAAAAATGGTAGATCTTGGTAGTGTAATTGGAATTGGGACACCACTATTTGAAATTACAGATATTTCTTCTGTAAAATTAAGTATTTCGGTTCCTGAGCGGGATATCTTAAAATTTAAAGAAGGTCAAAAAGTAACCATCAATGTGGATGTGTATGATAACATCGATTTTGAAGGTACGGTTTCTTCCATCGGTGTAAAAGCAGATGCAAGTCACAATTTTAAAGTAGAAATTGCAGTTAGAAATTCGGGAAAAAACCGCATTATGGCAGGTATGTACGGTTCGGTGAAATTGCAAAATGCAACTGCAAAAAACGCACTTTCTATCTCTCGTAAAGCATTGGTAGGTTCTACAAAACACCCTCAATTATATGTAGTAAGAAATGGGAAGGCAAAATTAATCTCCTTTACTGCCGGTACAAGCGATGCTGCATTTATCGAAGTGGTAGACGGATTATCGGCAACGGATGTTGTAATCGTAAAAGGACAAATTAATTTACAAAATAATTCAAACGTACTTATTAAATAATTTAGTATCATGACTATTACGGAAATTTCCATAAAAAGACCTTCCTTAATTATTGTAATTTTTACAATTCTTATTGGGGGAGGTATGCTAAGTTATAACCAACTTAGCTATCAATTATTACCAGATTTTTCTCCTCCTTTATTAACAATCACTACCCCGTATCCTGGTGCTTCGCCTTCTATCGTGGAAAGTCAAGTTTCTGAACCAATGGAGGATGCATTGAGTGGTTTGGAAGGAATCAAAGAGGTTACTTCGTTCTCGTTAGAAAATGCATCGCTGGTGCTTTTAGAATTTGAACATGCTACAGACCTAGAACAAGTCATGCAGGATGCACAGCGTAAAATTGAAGGGTTAAAAAAGAACCTGCCAAATGATGCTGAAACACCCGTTATTTCTAAAATTGAACCAAATGCTTCTCCTGTTCTACAAGTAAGTGTTACTGCCAACAACCTAGAAGATCGTGCTTTCTTTGAACTAATGAAGGAAGATATCTTGCCGATGCTGAAACAAACGCAAGGGGTAGGTGAAATCAATGTGTTAGGTGGTGACGAACGTGAAGTACGCGTTAATATTGATAAACAAAAAGCAAAATTAGCAGGGCTTTCATTAGCGGCTATTAATCAAGCTATTGCTTCTGCAAATATCGAATTCCCTACAGGTAAAGTAAAAGATTTAAATGAGCAAATGACTGTTCGTTTGGCTGGGAAATATAAAACGGTTGCGGAATTGCAAAATTTGGTGTTAGGTTCAAATGGTTCTTCAACGATCAAATTAAAAGATGTAGCGGAGGTGTACGATGGTATTAAAGACCAATTGACAATCAGTAGGTATAATGGAATCAACGGTATCGGTTTGCGTATCAAAAAACAATCGGATGCAAATGCGGTTATTCTTTCTAAATTGACACAAGAGAAGTTTAAGTCCTTGGAGAAAAAATACAAGAAAGAAGGCTTAAAATTTGAAGTTGCGACTGATACTTCTGTACCTACCATTCAAGCGGTAGATGCGGTATTCCATGACTTAGAATTAGCAGTTTTTCTGGTAGCATTGGTAATGATTCTTTTCTTACATAGTTTGCGTAATGCATTTATCGTATTAGTTTCGATTCCTGCTTCGTTGATTTCCACCTTTATTGCGATGTATTTATTGGGGTATACCTTAAACTTAATGACTTTGTTAGCAATGTCTTTGGTAATTGGTATTCTTGTGGATGACTCGATTGTGGTGTTGGAAAATATCTACCGACACTTAGGTATGGGGAAAGATAAACGTCAAGCTGCTTTAGATGGACGAAATGAAATCGGATTTACTGCACTTGCAATCACCTTTGTGGATGTCGTAGTATTTACACCGGTAGTATTTGTGCAAGGAACCATTTCGGATATCCTGCACCAATTTTCCATCGTAGTTGTAATTTCTACCTTGATGTCCTTATTTGTATGTTTTACGTTAACTCCGTGGTTGGCCTCTCGTTTTGCAAAAGAAACGGTGTTGAAACATTCTAATCCGTTGCACCGTGTATTGATGTGGGTTGAACGTAGGATTACGATTTTTACGGATCAATATGTATTATTAGTTGCTTGGGTATTGAAACACAAGTTAATTACATTAGTTGGTATTTTACTATTGTTTGTTGCTACAGGTGCGGTGATGTCAACCGGTATCGTAGGACAAGAATTCGTTGCACAAGGAGATCAAGGTAAATTCATGGTCAAATTGAAATACGATAAGAGTACGCCATTCGAAGAAAATAACGCTACAACTTATGCCATCGAGCAATTTATTTTAGCGCAAAAAGATGTTAAAATGGTTTTCTCTAACGTAGGTGGACCAAGCGCTGGGATGGGTGCTGCTTCTTTCGGAAATGAATCGCGTTCTGAATTAACGGTTAAGTTAAACGATCATGTACAAGATCAATTTCCTACTGCCGAATATATGAGTAAAATCCGGGAGAAAATTGAACATAAATTCCCTGGTATTGAAGTGAAAACAATCAATATCGGGATGGTGGAATCGGAAGAAGCGCCGATTGAAATCTTCCTTTCTAGTAATGATACGGATTTGTTGATGGAAGAGGCAAGACGTTTAAAAGCAGCGATATTATTGATGCCTGGAGCGAAAGATCCAACCATTTCAACAGACGATATTACACCGGAGATTCGCGTAGAATTAGACCGGGAGAAAATGGGACAATTAGGATTACCAATTGCCGTGGTAGGGATGCAATTACAAAATGCGCTTTCTGGAAACTCATCGTCTAATTTCTCGGAAAATGCCAATGAGTATGACATACGAGTTATGTTAGACCAAGGGGACCGTAAGAATGTAGATGATATCAAAAACATGAGTTTTACAACCACGAAAGGAAATGTGGTAGAATTGGAAGAATTCGCAAATATTGTTATTGAAAATGGCTTTGGTTCTTTGGAACGTAAAAACCGTTTAAGTTCTACTACAGTTCGTGCGTATGTACTTGGAACTGCTGGTGGAACTTTAGCACAAAAAATTAACGAATTCTTAGAGAAAGAACCACTCAATGAAAATGTGAAACTAACATGGGGTGGGGAAGTAAAACGTCAACAAGAAGGTTTTGGTGCAATGGGAACAGCAATGTTGATTGGTTTGATTCTTGTTTACCTTATCATGGTTGCTTTATACGATAATTTCGTCTATCCATTTGTGGTATTATTCTCGATTCCAGTGGCGTTAATTGGTGCATTATTGGCCTTAAATTTCTCTTCTTCCAATATCGGTATTTTCACAATGTTAGGGATGATTATGTTATTAGGTTTGGTGGCTAAAAATGCGATTTTAATTGTCGATTTTACAAATCATTTAAAAAAGACTGGTAAAAACACAACAGAAGCTTTATTAGAATCGGTGAAAGAACGTATGCGCCCTATCTTAATGACAACAATCGCCATGGTGATAGGAATGGTTCCAATTGCAATCGCAAAAGGTTCTGGTGCAGAATGGAAGAATGGTTTGGCATGGGTATTAATCGGTGGATTATTAAGTTCCATGTTCTTAACCATCATTTTAGTTCCGATGATGTATTATGTTGTAGATGCAGTGAAATTCAGAATCGAAAAACGTAAGTAATTGTTTTACCATCCGTAGAGACGCGATGCATCGCGTCTCTACGGGGCAAACAAAATATAAATTTCATTAAAGGGGCTTAGGCCCCTTTTTTTGGCACTTATTTTGATTACATTAGAAATAAGAATTTTTAAATTTATTTGCCATGAAAAAGATCATCCTTTTATCCGCAATCACCGGTTTGCTATCGTTTACAACCGCTACTATAGATCCAATTTATACAGGAATTTCCTCCAAAGAGTTGCGTAAAATTGAAAATCAATCGTTTCGTGCCGGTGAGCAATTAGAATATGTCATTCACTACGGTATTATCGATGCTGGAACTGCACGTTTAGAATTAAAGAAAGAAGATATAAAATTGAACGGTAGAGAAGTACTACATAGTGTAGGAACCGGTAGAAGTTTAGGGGCATTTGATTGGTTTTTTAAAGTGCGTGATAAATACGAAACATTTATCGATGAGGAAGGCGTTTTCCCACATGTGTTCAAGCGCGACGTGGATGAAGGAGGGTATAAAATCAACCAAGAATATAAATTCTACCAACATGCCAATGTGATTGATAACGGGAAAGAAAAAGTGAAAGATGCACCGAGCTATGTGCAAGACATGCTTTCTTCTTTTTATTATGCACGTACATTCGATTATGAAAAAGCAAAAAAAGGAGATGTGTTTGTAATCAACTCGTATGTAGATGAAAAAGTATTTCCGATAAAAATTAAATACAAAGGAATCAAAACAATTGAAATCCGAACTGGAAAATACAAATGCTATTTGTTTAATCCGGTAGTACAAACTGGCCGTATTTTTAAACACGAAGAGGATTGTAACTTCTACATAACTGCAGATGCCAACAAAATTCCATTATTAATCGAAGCAAAATTAATGGTAGGATCCATTAAAATGGAGTTGAGTGGATACAAAGGATTGTTGGAGCGCCTGACGAAAGTATAAGATACCTTCACACTAGAAAAATGAATTGTTAGAGAATAGTTGTTAATTTTAAGGGCGCAAGAAAACTGAAAAATGAATGCATCTGTTTTCAACGTATCAATTTACTAGTAACGCTTATTTCAGACTATGAAAAAATGGATTCCCCATGCATCACTATTAATTTGCTGTATGATTTGGGGAACCACATTTGTAGCAATCAAAAAAATTTCGCATTTAATTGATCCCTATTTATTAGCAACCTTACGAAGTTTATTGGCGGTTTTAGTATTATTTCCAATACTAATTGTCACCAATAAAAGCATGTCTTTTTCAATAAACAGGCCATAAAATATGGGTTTATTACTGGACTTATATTAGGGGGTATATATGTAATCCAAACAACAGGGATGCAATTCACAAGCTCGAATCATAGTGCGTTTATTACGAGTTCAGCAGTAATTATGGTTCCGTTAATATTAGTGGTAGCAGGAAAACAAAAGTTACATTTTACACAAATAGCGTGTATCGTATTAATTGCTTTCGGCTTATATTTTTTAACAAATACCAAGGATAATCAACCGTATAATGTTGGAGATGTTATTACTTTTTTTGGAGCTATTGTTTGTGCTTCCCATATTATTTTATCTGGTCATTATGTCCGTAAAACAGAATTTTTAGGGCTAATTTTTTATCAGTTTCTATTCGCTACGATAATTTCCTTTTTAGGATTACTTATCAATAATGGTATTAATCATACTGAAGTTAATTTTTCCCCAACGGTTATTAACAACGTGTTATATCTTGGATTTTTTGGTACATTACTTTGTTTTTTTGTCACAGTTTGGGCACAAAAGTTTGTGAGTACAATTACAACTGCGATGATTCTATCGCTTGAACCTATTTTTGCTGCAACAACAAGTTTTATCGTATTACAAGAAAGCCTTTCTTTACTTGAAATCATAGGGGGAATAGCAATTATTCTAGGATTAATTACCTATAATCTTCTAGATGCTAAATCAGGATTAGGTTCAAATTAAATGATATAATTACTTAATCCTGATATTATTGCGTTTATTTCATCAAACTAGGTAGAGATTTTTCTTAGTGTAAAATGAGATATAGTTTATTTTGCTTAGTTATTTCTAATTAATTTATTTAACGAACTCTACAAATCCTGATATTACTTGCTCTCCATTCCCTTTATCTATAATATAAAAATAGGTACCTGTTGGAAGGAATTCACCGTTCATATTTTTTCCATCCCAATTATCTTTGTAAGGCTTATCACTTTCAAAGACTTTATTACCCCATCTGTTCATTATTTGTACTGAAACATTTGGATATTTTTCATAATAACCTAATACCCAAAAATCATTTTTTGAATCATTATTTGGTGTTATTATATGTGGGATTTCACTAGGAATACAATCATTTAATTCGATGTTTTTAGAACGCACACAACCATTATCATTAATGACAATTTTAAATTCACCTTTATCCAACCCTTTTAAAGCAACAGAATTATCACTTAACAGAATATTGTCTTTATACCAAGTTATTATAGCGTTATTAGGATAACTTGTAAGTTTTATATACCCATTTTTCTTCCCGCAATTTGAAAAATGAGTTTCAGTTTCTAATGCTGGTTTATTCACATTGACATTAATTGTAGTAAAATTATCACTATAACAGGTCGTATTAATTAGGACTTTTTTAGTTTTTATATAATAAGGAGCAGAGATTAATTTTTCTACTAAATCCAATTTTGCATTTGGATTTGATGCTTCTGAAAAAACTTGAATTTCTGAGCTATTGTAAGGTAAAAAATTTAAATCCGAAACAAATCTAACTGGTTCATAACAAAAATCTTGATTCGTTTGACTTAATGGTAAAATCGGATTCACAGTTACAGTTACTAAATTCATTGGTAAAAGTTCCTTTATGTCACTTGAACAAAGCTGTGTATTAATAGGAACATACATAGCATAATAAGATTTTGTAAAATCTACTTTATCATTTTTAGATAGTGATTGACCAACGATCGGTAATGTATTATCATTATACCATTTAATTGTTCCTTTTGATAAGTCATTTGTAACACTCTTATCTAAATAAGCTACTGTATAACTGGTATTTGAACACAAACCAAACAAGGGATTAAGTTGTATGTTTTCGCCTGAATTTAATTTTACGACAATAGGAAATCTTGTTTCATTCATGCAATTAGTAACGTTATCCATTATTGAAAGATAATACGTAGTATTTGTATTTGTAACTTTCGTTGATTTAATTATTGGATTAAGATCATTACTAGTTGCATACCAAGAAACTGTACCTGCTGGTAAACTTGCTTTTGACTCAACTAGAGCTAAATCTGGCTTTTCATTTTGACACATAACTACATCTGAAAGTGGATTAGTTAATGTTGGTCCCGGATTTAATTCGATATCTGTTGGGAAGTTAAAGGTCAATTTATCACCCAAACATTCACCGTCGAAAAATGCTACTTGATAATTTCCATTTGCATTATTTAGAAGTTCAGGTAATATAGGTAACCCAGCTTTATAAAAAACAAAATATTGCTGACTTGAAGCTATAGCGGGAGACGTAAATTTAATATTTGTAAAATTTAAACTAATATCTGATTTACAATAAACTTTTGTTTTGTCTAACGTTGGCGCTTGAGGTAGTGGATTGACTTTGATTGTCGACTCTGTACCATCTGCTAAATTACATCCAGACACTGTACTTGTATATACTGGTCGATAATAAAAATTACCTGTCGTGGATTCTGTATTTGGTGTTGTAACTGTTGCTCCTACACCCCCCGTAGTTGTTGCTCGATTCCATGTAATTGAATTACCTAATCCTCCTGATACTGTTGCATTAAATGTAACATCACTTCCCAAACAAACAGTTGTTGGTGTCACGGAATTAGTTAACCATGTTGGGTCTGCTTTTACTTCTAACGATATTACTGAACTAGTTACTGTTGTACATCCACTTCCTGCATCACTAACCACACATTTGTAATAATAACCTGAACCTGCTGCAATATTCCCTGTAATACTTAAGTTTGCTGTGGTACCGTTACTGTATGTTGCATTTGAAGGGGTACTGTTGGCTACATCCGAATAAATTCCTCCACTTGTTGTAGAATACTGCCATTGATAGGTTAAACTTGTTCCGCCAGTTACTGTTACACTTGGTGAATACGTTCCCCCTTCACAGATAGAACCTGCTGTCG
>CANHRS010000013.1 GCA_947463445.1 Flavobacteriia bacterium
ATGGTTAATAGTATCCCATGGAAAATGGTAGACATTTTTGTTTTTGCACCTGCGTTTATGTTTACAGAACTTCGAACGATAACCGAAGTCACAGGGATTCCGCCAATTAGTCCAGAAATTAAATTTCCGTAGCCTTGCGCTAATAATTCGCGGTTGGAGGAAACTTTTCTTTTTAATGGGTCAATTTTGGATACCGCCTCTAAGTTTAACAAGGATTCTAAGGATGCAATAATGGCGATGGTAACACCAACAATCCATACATGTTTATTCGCTAAAGATGAAAAGGATGGGAATGTAAAAAGTTCATTTAATCCATGAATCGGCGGGATGGAAACAAGGTGTTTTGTTTCAATCGTTAAAAATGGGAAATACTGACTGAAAATAGCATTTAGCAATATTCCAAAAACTACCACAAATAAGGAGGCAGGAATTGTTTGCACCCATTTTAATGGAATTTTCTTCCAATAAATAAGAATGAGTAAAGAAAGTATACTGGTAATTATTGCACCGTAAGAGAAGTAATGTAAAATATTAAAAAGTTCTGAAAAGGTGTTTTGGTTATCCTTTTGAATAAAAGAGAAATCTTCTTCTGCAACTGCATCATAACCAAAGGCATGCGGAATTTGTTTTAAAATCAATATGATTCCGATGGATGAAATCAGACCATTAATAACATTCGTAGGAATATAATTTGCAATGATACCCGCGCGTAAATAAGCACCAATAATTTGTAATACACCTGCAATGACAACAGCCATTAAAAAGGTTTCGAAACTTCCGAGTTGATGGATGGCAGAAAATACTACTGCCGTAAGTCCTGCTGCAGGACCACTAACACTTATATGTGAGCGACTTATTAATCCTACTACGATTCCACCAATAACGCCGGAAATAATACCGGAAATAATCGGAGCGCCACTCGCAAGAGCAACACCGAGACATAATGGAAGTGCAACAAGAAAGACTACTAATCCAGCTGGAATGTCTTTTTTTAAATTATCTAGTGTAAACATAGGTTAAAAGTCTAATTTATATACAGATGGAAGTTTAGAGTTGTCCCACATGGAAAGTTCTAGGTCTTTAATTAAGCCATTTTTTAATCCGTAAACCCAACCATGGATCCCTAATTCCTGACCTTTTTCCCATGCTTTTTGCACAATGGAAGTTTTTGCTAAATCGTTGACTTGCTCTTTTACATTGAGTTCCACAAAACGATTGAAGCGTTCTTGCTCGTTTTCAATGGCATTTAATGCATCATCGTTTAAGCGATACACATCTTTGATATGGCGAATCCAATTGTCGATAATACCAATATGTTGATTTTTCATGGCAGTTTGGATACCTCCACAACCGTAATGTCCACATACAATAATGTGTTTTACTTCTAGTACATTTACAGCATAATCTAGTACACTTAGCATGTTCATGTCGGAATGAATGACCATGTTTGCAATATTTCGATGTACGAAAACTTCACCTGGTTCAGCACCAATAATTTCATTGGCTGGTACGCGTGAATCCGAACAACCTATCCAAAGTACTGGAGGCTTTTGTCCTGCTGCTAATTTTTCAAAATAGTGTGGGTTGATAGCAAGTTTTTCTGCAACCCAATCCTTGTTATTCTCAAGTAATTGTTGGTAGTAATTTTCCATTAAGTTAAGTTTAAACGTTTTTTGAACAGAAACTGCTCAAGCAAATCACGATAAACTTAGTACGTCTGGAGGGGAGAAAAAACGGTCTAGATTGGGTGTTAAATAATGTTGTGTTTTGTAGTAATGGATTGTTTTGTTGGGGGTTATGTTTGTTTTTTGTTCTGTAGAATTAGTAAAGAAAGTGGAGAGGTAGATATCTTTTTCAGTAGTTTCTTTTTCGGTGTCTTCCTCGGTATCTTCTTCATCATCCGTATCTTCTTCGTCTAAGTCATTCGATAATTCGATATCAGAATCTGAAAAATGCAAATAAATTGCTACATAGGTTTTGGTAGCAATTACAGCAAATAAAAAAAAGAATAAAATGTAATGTTTGGTTTTCAATACGAATACTTGTGGGACAAAAATACATTATTTTTAATGTCTTTTTATTTGTTTTTCGGTAAAATCGTAATTTCAAAAACATACGAAGTAATTGTATTTTTAAAGTTAGAAATTTGAATAGCAATTATAAGGCTGAAATAATATTAGGAAAACCGAAGAAAATATAGTTTGATTTTTGAAAATCATTCTTTTTAAATTAATTGTTTTTAAATCCTTCCTTTACCCATATTTGAATTGCTTTTTTTGAACAAGAATCTAATTTAGCGTCATAGGATGGTGGCATTAAAATTTCACCATTACTCCCTGTAATACAATCTTCTAATATTCCTGCTTTAGCAAAAGGTAAGGTTCCAGTATAATTGGTGAAATTTTGAGATGTCGCTGCATCGTGACATTTTACACAATAAGCATTTAGTATTGGCTGAATCGTTTTTTGATAAGAAATTGCTACTGTGTCGGAACACGTTTTTATAGTTGAATTTGTCGAAGAAATTGGTAAAGAAGATGCTACTTTCTTTGTGCAGGACAAAGAAAGTAGCAAAATCAATAGTATTAATCCTAGTTTATTCATGTTTTTATTGTGCTACCTCTTTTTTGGAGAAATCAAAATTATACGTCAAGCCAATCGTTAGCGTATTATTGTTTTCCGCTTGGTCTAATACGGTATTTGTAGGAGATACTTTTGCGTTTTTAACAACGTACTGATTCATATATCCGGCTTGAACCATACATTTTGCATTAAATTTCCACCCTAATGCAAACTGCAGACGGTTTTGATCTAAAATATTGGTTCCTATTCCTTCACCAAATCCTAAAAAGACCTCATCATTTACATTCAAGAATAATGTATTGTCGCTCATTGTTTTATGGTTAATTGGAATGAATGCCATTGCTCGATATCGAACACGATTACGAAACACAGTACCATCTTTTACAAATTCTGCACCTGATTTCACATAATTATCCAAGATACGTTGCTCTAAGCGGTAACGATGTTGTATATCCACTCGACCAATGGTGCTTTTTTGCGTAAACTGTTCCCATATACGATGCTCGTTGAATTGGTGACTTACAGGCATTTCACCGTATTGAAAGGTGATGATACTACCATAACCTGCAGAAACAAATGCATTTGCATTTAAGTGATAGTCTAAACCAATACGTAAAAGCGATTGTTGCCAGTGTTGGTAGTAATCCGCACGACGCCATTGATATTCTGTGTGTAATCCCCATTTTTTGGAAAGTTTATGATTTCCTTGGTAGGTTGTCCAAGCATGGTTTTGTTCCGATATTTTCTTTTGTCCGAAAGTTGTAGACGTAAAAAGAAGAAATAGGAACACTACAATTTGTTTTATCATTTGTTTTATCATTTTTTGAAAATTAAGTTTCCTCTCTTGAGGGTGGATTAAGCAGTGTGAAATTATTTTAGATAAAAGGTCACCACCCTTTCCCGAAAACTTTCGGGACCCTCCTCACTTCGACAGGCTCAGTGTAAACAGGAGGGAAATATAAAATCACTTCTTAACTGCTGCAAATTTGTGTTTCGATTTCGTAGCTGGTCTAAATTCTTCAATCCCTTTAATCGTAAACGAACCACCTTCATTTTCGAAATCATCTTGGATATGATGAAGATTTTCAATTACTGTATGATCTACCAAATTACAAGCGGTAACATCGAAAACTACATTGTCCGTATAACTGAATTTTGCAATTTGTTTTTTGATACCAATTAAGTTACTAAAAACTGCCGCGCCTTCTACTATAATTGTATTACCCTCAGTGCGTGCTTTAGAACTAAACAAGTTTTTCAAAGAAGCACCATGCATTACGTGGAAGATAATTTTGATGACGATACCCGCACCAATACCAACTAATAAATCGGTAGCTAAGGTAAAGATGATGGTTGTTAAGAAAATGATAATTTGTTCCCAACCAATTTTAGCCATGTGACCAAATTCTTTTGGGTGCGCTAATTTGTAACCAACACCAATCAACATGGCAGCTAATGCAGCTTTCGGTATCATGTCACTAAATTTTGTCGCAAAAAGTAAGAATAATAATATAAAGAAACCGTGAAAGAAGTTCGCCCAACGTGTTTTACCTCCATTTGCAACGTTTGCAGAAGAACGAGCAACCTCACTAATCATTGGTAAACCACCTAACACTCCAGCAATAATATTCCCAACACCAACAGCAATTAAGTCTTTATTAGTGTTTGCTTTACGTTTGAAAGGATCTACCATATCGATTGCCTTAACGGTAAGTAAGGCTTCTAAAGAACCTACTAAAGCAAACATGATAACGAATTTTATAAAAGTCCCTAATTGCGAAAACCCATCAAAACTTACATTGACTTGAATAATATCTAATAGACCATCTTTGAAATTTAATAATGGAGAGAAACCTTTAATGGTTTTACCCGCTGCGTCAACCGTGTCTGGTTCATTCACAACATGTAAAAAATGTGCTAGTGGTATTGCAACTACCAATACAACTAATGCAGCTGGGATTTTTTTAATTGCTTTCACAGGTATTCTTGGCCATGCAAATACAATTGTCAAACTAACTAAACCTACAATTACTACATCTTTATGTTTAAAGAAGTTTGCGAATGTATTTCCTAATTCTTGGATGAGTTCAAGTGGTTCAACCATCGGTTTTCCCGCCTCTGTTAATGGGTTAAATCCTAATAGAATGTGTAATTGTTTACTGATTATAATAATTCCAATGGCAGCTAGCATTCCGTGAACAGCAGACAGTGGAAAGAAATCACTTAATTTCCCTAACTTAAGTACACCGAATAGTACTTGGCATACCCCTGCCACTACGATTGCGCCTAAAGCTAAATGCCAGCCTAATGTAGAATCACCATGTCCAAGTTCTGCAACGGAGCCTGCAACTATTACGATTAATCCTGCTGCAGGACCTTTAATGGTCAATAAAGAACCAGCAAGTAAACTAACGATTAACCCACCTACCATTGCGGTAATTAAACCGTAAATAGGCGGGAAGTCACTAGCAGAGGCAATTCCTAAACTTAAAGGAAGTGCTAATAGGAATACTAAGAATCCTGAAAGGGCATCCGAACTAAAGTTCTCTTTTAACCCTGCGATTCCATCTTTTGGTAGGGTTGTTTTATTTTGTGTTGTCATTTTATTTTTACTTAAAGTTATTTAATTTTTTTTTCTTATTATATACGCAGACAATCAAAATCCAGTCAGATTGAGCGGAGTCGAAATCAACTGGATTTATGTGCAATCGAATGGTAGGTTTTTACATGCGGTCCTAAAAACAAGCGCGCATAAATTCTTACCAATGCTAACCCATCGACAATCAAACTGATTGCAAGGAATAGTGCTAAAAAATATTGGTCTTCCCGAATGGATGAAAAAACTAAGTCTTCTCCTATCATTGTTGGGGTTATTGGAAAACCTGCTAGTCCCAAACAGGCCAACAAAAACACAAATGCAGTTTTAGGATATTCAAAAGCATGTCCTTGAAATCGGGCAAGCGTAATGCGTTTTTCTTTCCGTATTAAATGTCGAATTGCTATAAATCCCACGATACCAGATACAATAACTCCGGATAAGTACATTACCAATGTGGAAAGATGAATCTCCGTATTTATCGAAATTGCTAATGCTATCCAAAAATGATTCATCATGACCATAAACCAACTAAGCTGAACATTTCTTCGTTCAGTAAATGCTTTGATGACCATTAACAAGCCGATAAAAGCAAAAAATCCAGGGACATAATTTACTAGAAAAGGGGGTATGCTAACTTTCGTAATCACTAGTACCACTCCAGCTAAAAAAACAATTATAAAAAATAACAAACCTAATTTTAGTCGGAAAAAACCAAATTTTTGTACTGTTTTTTTTAACGGAGAAATGAATAGTTGATAAATAATGGATTCTAAATTCCATTCTTTTAAACTCAAAATGTATAACGAGTATTCGATGCGTTTTGGAAAACTATCTTCAAGCGTTCTTTCTCTTGGCTCATAGCTATACAATTGCTCTTTGATTTTATAACTTGCTATAGAGGGAGATATAAGTAATTGATAAGTACGCAACAAGGCATTTCCACCAATGTGAAACAAAGCCAAATCATCAAAACCAGCAACAATTTCAAGGAATATCAATCCAATTTGTGCAATGGATGAATACGCAATTTGACTTTTTACAGAAGTCTGAACCCTTGCCATCAAACTAGCAACGAAACAAGTGAGTACCCCTAAAAAACCAATGAGTACACGAATTACGAGTTGATGCTCCCAAAATGGATGTGTACGTAAAAGTAAAAATGCACCTATATGTACCGACAAAGAACCGTAAAAAATTGCACTGGAAGGTGTTGGACCCTCCATTGCGCGAGGTAACCAAGACGAAAAGGGGAGTTGTGCTGATTTTACTAACGCAGCTATCAAGATTACAAAAGAAATAAAAAATCCTTCCCAACTATGTTTTTGGAGTAAATGACTGACAAGTTCTGCGTTATGCATTTTACCAAATGTCACATTCTCATGAAATAAATGGTGACTTAACCACATCGCTAGTATTAATCCAATATCCCCAATGCGATACAGGGAGAAAATCTTTAAAGCATTTTTTACAGGTAAGTAACGATCTCGATAAAAGGCAATTAATAAAAAGGAGGATATCCCCAAAAATTCCCAACCTATAAACAATGTCTCAAAATTCCCAGATAAAATAATAATGTTATATCCTAAATAAAACAACAAGATTGTAGTGAAAAAACGTTTGAAGCCCGGTTCACGATGCAAATAAAATCGGCTGTAATAGGTGATTAAAAATGTTAAAAATGCTCCCATGACTAAAAACAATGCGGAAACACGATCAAAATATAAGTCAATTAAGAAATCGTATCCTTTTGTTTTATAGATAGAAAATTCGGCTAAATTAATATCCTTATGTCCAGATACAATCCATATACATGTAAAACCAAGCGCAAAGACGAGTTGTATACTCAATGTAACAAATGCTATACGTGAAATAACAAACTCATTTTTAGATGGAATACACAAACCGATTAGGTACCCTAGGACAGGTATCACTAAAAAATAATGTAATAAATATTCCATGGCCTTAATTGTTAATTAGTTGATAAACAGGAATATTCTTGTGACTTGATTCCACTAAATGTTCTAAATTGGTACTCGTTTTAAAAACAGTGTGTTGTGGGTGGTATACGTGAAATTGATCCTTGGTAAATAAATATAATTCTTTGGTTTCAGGATGTATCACCACAAGTTTAATCCAATCATTTTGATACCATTCATAGGTTTTAGGTGCTTTTTGAAGTACTTCAAGAACCACTTCAGGAAAATGTTCTACAATACACATGAGACGCATAGGATCATGCACTTCCACCATTTGTTTTGGTAGTCCAGGACGTATATCTCCCTCAATTCCATTCGTAACTCCAAATAAACCAACAATATTATGTGGTAGTTTTGAACCAGAACCAAATTTTTGATCATCCACTTTGGCAAAATAATAGGCTAAATTAATACCGCCACAAACTGGTGTGACTGCATTCATTATCGTCAATAAAAACGTCCCTGTAGGGTCTTGTTTGTAATTATAGGAATTCAAAAATGCACGTCGATCTAGAAACACATTTTTTGTCAACCATCTACCACCAACTACACATAGTGAATTTGTTGCATGGTCTAATTCTGGTCGTGGTTCAAACAAGGAAAATGAACGTGTTTGAACTGCTTTGTGTACATATTTTAATGATTTTTTAGTATCAATCGAAATAAATCGACGCGATCTTTCTTTTGCATTAAGTTCTAAAGCCCGATTGAATACAGCTTGATTTTTTAAGTGCTTTTGTTGATTTACTTCCGATAATTGGACAATATCATAATACACCATTAAATCTTGCGCAGTGTCATGAAGTCCACCAATAAACTGTGTCTCTTCCGGAATATGAATTCCTCGTTCAGCTAATTTTTTGCGTACTTCTGGATGATTCCCCATTAATGCAGTTAAGCGAGCATTTACAGAGCCAGGCTTACACGAACATGCACCACAATCCATGGTAGAATAATAGGCGTTGTTAGCACTTGTAGATCCGTGACCAATCACATAAATAAGTGGCGCAAAATGATCAATCAATCCAATACTACGAAGCAATCCCTCGATACGATCTGCCATTTCAACTATTGTAAATCCAACGGTTAGTTCGTGTTCTCGGGTATTTTCGCCAGTGTTTTCAAAAATCAAAGAACTCGTAGGACTCATGTGTTGAAAGGAACTGACAGTTGTACTACCGTAACTTGGCTTGAAAATATATTTCAAGAGTTTAAAGGCAGACAAATATCCCATTGTTTGTGTAATTAACCATCCAATGAATAAACCATGACTCTTACTGGAAAAACCGACTTCTTTTTTGTGTTTGTAGGTATGTGCTTTTTCTAAAATTAGATGTTTTGGTGTAAGTGGCGCAGGACACAATTTAGTAAGGTATTTACCACCAGCTGGTTTGTAGTAAAATTCAATGTTAAAAAATCCTGCTGTGCCATAGGTTTCAGCATGTGGATCACATTTTTCAACATAGGTTCTAAACGAACCTTCTCGGTCATCGATGCAAAATAAAGACTGGAAACTGACATTTTCCTGCCATGGTTCCGCTTCTTGTTTCGCTAAATAAAATAAAACTTCATCGTAGTACGACCATTCATAGGCTTCTTGCCACAATTTTAAAACTTCTGCAATTTCCACGTTGCGTGTTGGTGCGAAGATATCCTTATCCCCATTCTTTGCTAACAAACCTAAGGCCGACCATTGTCCGGGATATCTATCGTCTAGGGTATCTATTTCTAATAATAATTCTAGAAAAATAAAGTCCTCTAAATCAATAGCACGTTTCTCTAAAAGTACAAGCGGATTTTTCTCCAAATATGCCACCATGCCTGACCAACCGGGATGTTCAAATTGCTGATCGAAAATATAATGAAAAAAGTATGCTTCGTTCCCAACTAAAATTTTCAACAAATCCTCTATTCCAATAGATTTGTTTGCTAATAATTTTTTCGCACGCGCTGTACGAAAGAAACTAGTAAAACTATTTTTTTCTAATTCGATTAGTGAATTGCGTAAGCCCTTTTTGTTTGCTGGAAAATTCCAAATAGAAATACCTTGATCTAAATAGGCACCAACAATTCTAAAAAGATGAAGGTGCACATAATTGTCTACATCGATTTTCAAGAATTTTTTCCAAGCTTCCCGTAATTTTCCGACACGTGAATTGATGCGTATCTGGTAATCTTGGTCTATTAATTTTTGTTTCCAAACATGCAGATTTTCAGCGCCTTTTTGTTCGATGAGTACTTTTTCTAATACATCTGTGCGAATTTGTCCTTTAGCGTAAAAGTCCCGATATTCAACTAAATCTAAATAGGTTTTGTAGCCAAAAATTTCGGACGAACGTTTCATTGCTTCATGAAATGGTAAGTCTTGAAAACTAGCTAGTGTATTTAAAAAGATATAATCTTTTAAAGGGCCTTGTGTAGGTAAATATTTTTTAAGTTCTTGAATGGTAATTGTTAAATCAAAAGAACTTGATTTTTTTTCCATAATGAATTAATTTGAGTAGGAATATTCAGTTACTAACATTGAGTAATCAATGCGAAGTGAATAGCAGAATCAAATTAAAATATGTCTCACTTCCAACCAAAGAGGTAGAGAAGTGTTTTTTTCGTTTTTGTGTTTGGAAAAATGTAGATAGGAAGTATTATTAATCGCATTCTCTTGAATTTCAAGTAAATGAAATGAGGAAAGGGTAATGTATTTGTTTTGAAAATCTTCCTCTTCTTCCTCTTCTTCTTCGTCTTCTAAAAAGGAACTTACGTTATCAACGAGTTCAAGTTTGGAAAATTTAAGGGATTTATCGGAGCTAAATTGCTTGTGAGAAAAAGCCATAACGGTAGATACATGTCCAAAAAGCAGTATTAAAACTGCTAACATGTTTATGATTCTACCGATTACTATTTTCATCTATGAATTTTGAATACAAAGATATACTTATAAATTTAAATGCTTGACTAATTAAATTTCTTTCGCTTTAACTTGTATAGATAAACTTCCATTAAGCTGAAATATTTACATTAATTAAGTAAAATCATTCGGCCTTTTGCTATCTTCAAAAAATAATGTACTTTCAACAAGTATTATTCTATTTGCACATGCGTTTTTATTTATTGATTCTATTTCTACTAAGTATCGGAGGAAGTGTATTTACGCAAACAATTCCTGGATTACCGTATTCCATTTCCAAAAAAGTTCTGCAGACAACTGATTTTTTAATTATGCCTTCGGTAGATGCGGAAAAAGAAATCACTAAAAATGAGCAAGCGGAAATAACTAGTAGGGAGAAAATACAACAATACGGAAAAGCATTAGATGTTAATATAGACGTATTGAAAGCTGCAAAGATAGATACCCTGCCAAATGGTGAATTGGTATATCAACTTGGTATATCATGCCAAAACGCAGTATCAATTAATATTGTATTTGATCGTTTTCAGTTGAAAATGGGTAGTCGCTTGTATGTTGTCGGTGCTACTACGAATCGCTATATCGGTGCTTATACCAGTTTAAATAATTCCAATGCACAAGTACTTGGAACAGAATTGGTAGAAGATTCTAAGGTAATTATTGAACTGATTGAACCCAAAGAGAATTGGGGTACTTCTAGCTTACATCTTGGATCGGTGATTCATGGCTATCGTTCGTTAGAAGCATTAATAAAACGTAGTTTTAATAATTCTGGAAACTGTAATATTGATGTCAATTGTCCGCAAGGAAAAGGGTATGAAATTCAACGTAATTCTGTAGCAATGCTAATTAATAGCACTGGAGGATTTTGTACTGGAACATTGTTGAATACCACTACTGGGCCTATTAAACCATATGTATTATCTGCTTACCATTGTGGCACAAATCCCGCTTCTTGGATATTTCGTTTTAGGTGGGAAAGTCCAAACGAAGGGGTAGATTGTGGTACTTCTAAGCCTTCACAAGATGGACCAAAAGAGAGGTCTATTACTGGCGCATCCTTGGTTGCCTCGTATAAAACTACCGATTTTATTTTGTGTGAACTAAATGCAGCTCCCGCACCGGAATGGGAAGTGGCCTATGCTGGCTGGGATAAATCGGGTAATATACCACAGACTGGTACTAGTATACATCATCCGGAAGCGGATATCAAAAAAATATCATTGGATTTTAAACCAGTGGTTGCTGAAGCGTTTAATAAAGGGGAACCGCGTAATCATTGGCGCTCAAATTGGGACCAAGGAATCACAGAGTCGGGCTCTTCCGGTTCACCATTATTTGATCATAAGCACCGCGTTGTGGGACAATTACATGGCGGTGATTCGGATTGTATATCTAAGTTTATGACGGATTATTACGCGAAATTTAGCGAGTCATGGAAAGGTGGCGGTTCGCCAGAAACGCGTTTAAGCGATTGGTTGGATCCTACAGCCACCAAAATGGAGTTTGTAGACGGGACTTCAAATTCAAAATACGATCCATTTTTAACCTATAATGCAACTAATTTGAGCGGAAATCTTTGTTCAGATACCGTAAAACCCTACGTAATTATTATAAACGGGGGAACGGATACATTGAAATCTATACGTGTGCGTTATGCTTACGATACAGGTGCATTTACAGATATCACATGGAATGGAAAATTAGCATTATACGAAACGGATACCCTCCATTTACCTGCTATGAAGTTGGATAAAGGTACACATGTTTTTACAGCTACTTTACTTGCTGACTCGGATAAAATAGATGCTGAAATCACGAATAATAGCGTATCGTGTACGTTTAAAATACTCCAAAATCCACAAAAATATTACCTAGAATTACAGCTGGACACCGAAGGAGATGATAATGTTTGGTATTTGACGGATTCGACGAATAAAATATGGTACAAGGGTGGTCCATATTTACAAACAATAGGTAAACCTATGAAAATCCAACAAACCTTCTGCTTGGAACCAAATTGCTTCACGTTTTCAATGTATGATTTTTCTGGGGATGGAATGTATGTAAATGATTCAAATGTTGGTTCCTATTCTATAAAAGATGAATCAAACAAGGTGGTTGCACAATTATTACCCGAAAATGCCAAATTCGCAGCTTCCTACACAAAGAAATTCTGCTATATTTCCAATGTGGAAGAAGTAGACTTTGAAAATCAAATTCGTTTATTCCCGAATCCATCTAATTTGGATGTTTTTCACATAACTGCTGAAAATAGTAGTATTAGAAATCTTGAAATATATACTATTGCGGGACAGTTAATCTCTAGCTATGCGGTGAATGCATACGAATTTGAAGTCCCTATATCTCAATTACAAGCTGGTATGTATTATGTGCGAATCATTGGTGCTAGTTCTGAAACAACCAAACCTTTTGTTCGTTATTAATTATCATGGCAGGAATTTACATCCATATTCCATTTTGTAAGAAAGCATGTACTTATTGTGACTTTCACTTTAGTACCACTTTTGAAAAATACCGGGAGGCAATGGTACGTGCCATTTGTACTGAAATTAGTGCACGAAAAAAAAAGCTAGATGGTCAAGTGGTAGAAACCATTTATTTTGGTGGAGGAACTCCAAGTCTATTAACTTTGGAAGAGTTACAATCTATACTAGATACGATTCATTCAGAATTTGAAGTCCATAAGGACTTAGAAATTACCTTGGAAGCAAATCCAGATGATATAGATGCTTCAAAAGCGCAGGAATGGGTTAGTGCAGGTGTAAATCGTTTGAGTATTGGGCTGCAGTCTTTTCATGCCGAATCCCTGGAATGGATGAATCGTGCGCATACGGTTGCACAAAGTGTAGCATGTATACCAATTGCACAACAGGCAGGAATTCAAAATATTAGTATCGACCTTATCTACGGCTTACCAAACATGGATAACGAGGTATGGATAAAAGAAATCCAAACCGCATTAAAATTAGGAGTACAGCACATTTCAGCCTATTGCTTAACCGTAGAACCAAATACCGTGCTTTCTTCGTGGGTGAAAAAAGAGAAGATACAACCTGCAAGTAATGAACTTCAAAATGAGCACTTTACGATTTTGCAAAAGGAATTGTTAACTGCTGGATTTGAACATTATGAAATCTCCAATTTTGCACTTCCAAACTTTATTTCAAAGCATAATTCTAGTTATTGGAAAGGAGCAATTTACCTAGGAGTAGGACCTTCCGCGCATTCCTACGATGGAAAATACCGTTCCTGGAATTTAGCAAACAACCAACGGTACATTCAAGGGATTGAAAACAACCAACCAGAATTTGATTTTGAATTACTTACCAAAGAGAATCAATTTAATGAGTTACTATTAACTGGTCTACGCGCTAAATGGGGTGTGAGTTTAGCACAGTTGGAAGCCATTTTACCTTTAGACAAATCGTTCTTACAGCAACTGGAAAACTTAGAGAAAAAAGGTTGGGTAGTTTGCAATGAAAACACCGTATATCTTACACAAGAAGGGAAGTCCTGGGCAGATAAAATTGCGCAAGATTTGTTTGTGTAAATATCAGATTTTTTTCACCATTAAGTAGTTAAGATTTATTGATTTTTATTAATTCAAGTTCATGTAGAATGGCGACGTCATTATTGCATTTTCTTAATAAATCTAAATTTTTACGTGGTCCTCTTGAATAATTCCTTAATGGTAAAAGAGCTAAAAAATACGGTTTAATACTTGTAATATCCATTATCTTTTCGTAAATTCAATGTAAAGTTCATTGAAAAAACAATCGGTGTTAATTGCTTTAGGTATTGAATTTAAAGAGCTTTATTATTAATTCAATATTAAGTGATTACCATTTTTTGCTATTCACAATTACTTTGGGAAAAAGTAGTTGGGTAACCAGTAATCGTGAATGTATTCACACATACTTTTAGTAAAAAAATAGTGTCATGGCTAAACAAACCAAAATTTTCGTTCTCGACACATCGGTGTTGTTGCACGACCATCATTCCTTGGTGCATTTCAAGAAAAATGATGTGGCTATTCCAATCACGGTATTGGAAGAATTAGACAAATTTAAAGTAGGAAACGAAATTAAAAATTTTGCCGCGCGAGAGGTAATTCGTTTCATTGACAAAATTGCTGGCAGTGGAAATCTGCAAGATTGGATTAAACTAGGAGGTTCAGATCTCGGTAAGTTTAAAATAGTCCTAGATTCTACGCCGACATCGATTAATGCAGAATACATCTTTTCCGTAGGTAAAAACGACCACAAAATCATCAATAGTGCATTGGTGTTAAAAGAGTCGGAACCTACCAAAGAGGTAATTTTAGTAACCAAAGACATTAACCTACGCATCAAAGCAAAGGCGTTAGGTTTGATGTCCGAAGATTACGAAACCGGTAAGGTAGAATCCGATGTGTTGGATGAAGATGCTTTCATGAACATTGAAAATCTAGATTCTTCCATTATCCAAAGTTTATTTACGAAAGATTCCATTCCTGAAAATGGGATTCTAGGGAATAAAAAAACAGCGAATGGCTACTATGTGCTAAAAAATGGTAAAACATCTTCCTTAGCATACTACAATCCAGTAACCGATCATATTGACCGTGTCGATAAAAATTATGTATATGGTATCAAAGCGAAAAATGCCGAACAAGCGTTTGCTTTCCATGCTTTACTCAATAACAACATCAAGTTAGTAGCGCTCCAAGGAGTTGCAGGTACAGGGAAAACCTTATTGGCGTTAGCAAGTGCGTTGGAACAACATAACCAATACCAACAAATCATTCTTGCTCGACCGTTGGTTCCGCTTTCTAACAAGGAAATTGGCTTCCTTCCTGGAGATGCAAACGATAAAATCGCTCCCTACATGGAACCGTTGTGGGACAACTTGAAATTTATCAAATCGCAATTTGGTGAAAATGAGAAAAAACACAAAGCGATTGTTGAGATGGAGAAAGAAGGGAAATTGGTGATTACGCCTTTAGCGTTTATTCGTGGAAGAAGTTTATCAAACATCCTTTTTATCATCGATGAGGCGCAAAACTTAACACCACACGAGGTGAAAACAATCATCACGCGTGCAGGAGAAAACACCAAAATCGTGTTTACAGGCGACCTTAAGCAAATTGATACGCCTTACCTCGACGAACACAGCTGTGGTTTAGCGTACATCATCGATCGCTTACAAAACCAACCCTTGTTTGCGAATGTCAAACTCGAAAAAGGAGAACGTTCCGAATTAGCGAATTTAGCGAACGATTTATTATGAGAATTAATTAAGAATTGAAATCCCTGTGGTGAGAACTTCGGGGATTTTTTTTGATAAATTTCCCTCTTGTTTACACTGAGCATGTCGAAGTGAGGAGGGATTAAGGGAGGTGATTATAAGTACTAATAAATTTGAGTAATACTCTCGACTGTAAGTGTAATCCAGTGGTGAAAACTTAGCTCCTGCGGTAGTTTTTCAAAGTATACTTCAGAAAACTCCAAATTTTACCGTAACAATTCTAAAATCAAATCAGCTCCGTTGGAATTGTATTCCTACGGCAAATTATCTTAGCTCCGCTTGAAGTGTCTTTCTGCTGTAGGATTTACCGTTCGGACTTTTCCTGCCCATACATAAACATCTTGAAATAAATAATGATGGATTTCCAATAAGGTATTTGAATCTTTTATCTTGAATGGATTTTCTAAGAGTTCTTCAACTCGCCTAGAAACCTTAAAACTCTCATAAACTAATAGTATACGCTCTTCTGTTATATTTGCTAAATTATGAAGAACTCCATTCGAATTTGTATATCTAAAATCGGGGTCTTGGTACCGATAATTATTTTCCATAAATAGTATAAATCTTTTTCAGAAATTCTGATTCAGAAATATTATTTGATTTCCAATCTATGTACAATTGAATAGATTCTTTGGAAGGTATAAATCCCTCAAACATATTCGTACCAATAGCATTTGCAGTACTCTCCAATGTTTTTAAGTCGGAAAATTGCACGCCCATAATGGTTAGCTTTTCGCGGTCTATGTCTATAGATTTATACATGCTTGACTCACTAATTATAGTTCTAATTTACAAATATTAATTGAGTTTTGATACTGTAGGTTGCATATGAAATACAAACTCTATTAAAATTAGTCTTCATGGTGTGGTAATATCTTCTTTTTTCGAAGTTGTTTTTATTATCGGCTTCCCTTGGATTGCCTGAACCAATGTTGCTAAAGCTAAAAGTCCATATAAAATAGAAAGACCAATGGTTAATTTGTTACTTTTTAAGAGGTAATACGAAAGAATTGGCAGCACTTGTAACGCATGCATACCAATGAAGTGAGCGACACGTAAATCACCGACGGGCTTGCTCCAACCAACAATGAACCAATTAGAATTTTCGTTGAATGCGCCTACACTGTGGTTCAATCTAGAACCCATTGCAAAACCTTCCAAAGCAAATACGACAAAAAAGATAATTCCGAAACGAATTGCCCATACGTAATGACTTGGTAATTCTGGAAAATCGTACTTAAAAAATAGAAACCCAACATAGGCTGTATACAATGTCACTGCCGTGGCTGCTAAAGCCATCATGGAGTATAAGAACGAATAAACAGGCGTACTCAAATTATAATGTGACAATTGTCCTTTGCTTGCTTGTAGCGCAATATAAAAAATTTCAAAACCGAGTAACAGTATGACTGTCCAATTAAATAATTTTAGGTTGAAGTTTGGTAAATAAGAACAATACCATCCCATTGCCCAGGCAAATAATACCGTTGAAAAAGCGAATTTAAATGGTTTGTACCAAGCGTTAACACCATAAACTTGTGTCGATGTAAATTTTGTTAGTAAGATAAATACGACTGAAAATAAGAGACAAACGAGTCCAAAATAAAACAATGCTTCATTTCGGAATTTAAGTTGTAGGATAAAGTCTTTCATCAAATTATTTAATACGGGAATAGTTAGAGAGTATAGTAACAATTTTAAACACATGTAAATTTAATCATGTAATTTAAATTAAACTAGGTGAACAACCCTACATGTAAATTAATATCCGCTGTTCCCCTTTAATTCTATTCCTTCTAAAGTATTATTATCACAACTTAATATAAATAGGTATGTTTGTTAGAACATTAAAATTTTTATTTCTTGAGTGCAATTACCACAATCACACTGTTTAAATTCTCCGGTTTTTGGAATAAAACTTGGGCATTCGGACAAATGCAATTCGCACATAGTTTTTTACGAAAAACACCCGGACTGAATTTTTATAAATTGATGGGTAGTGGAAAAGAACCTGGATTTAATCCACTTCCAGATTGGGGTGTTTACGCTTTGCTGTGTAATTGGGAAAATGAAGAGGCTGCAAATGATTTTTTGCAACAAGCACCCATTTTTAAAAGATACCAAGATCACACCACCGAACAATGGACGATTTTCATGAAACCATTGCATGCAAAAGGGTTATGGTCAGGGGTTAATCCTTTCAATCCTTCTTCGGATTTGGATGAAACGAATCCGTTAATTGCTGTAATTACCCGCGCTACAATTCGAAAAAAAAATCTAATACAATTCTGGCGGTATGTTCCAATCTCACAACATCCAATTATTCATGGTTGCGAAGGCTTAATTTATACCAAAGGAATTGGCGAAGCACCATTGGTTCAAATGGCTACCTTTAGTATTTGGCGAAGCATCGAAGATCTCAAAAATTTTGCCTACAATAGTCCGGAACATAAAGAAGCAATCGCGAAAACACATCGGATAGATTGGTATAAAGAGGAAATGTTCGCGCGTTTTCAACCATACAAATCTATAGGTGAATGGAATGGCAAAGATCTTTTATCCAGTTATTTTACTACTTAATTAATCCTTACAATGGTTTTGCAACTACGGTCATAAATCCCATCGAAACCATTTTTTCGAAGAGATAGATAGGTGAATGTAGTACCATGCCAGCAACAAATCGGATGAATCTTGGTTCCATGGATTCAGTCCAGTCAATGTGTTGTTTTTCCATTTTACTCATCCAATGTAAGGTGTAAGGTGCTAAGGAACCATAGGTTAAAAGAGATTCAACTTGCCAACCGCTATTTTTAAGTAATACTTCTATATTTTCTGGAGAATAAAGTCCTGTATGCCTTGGTGTATGATATCCTGCCCAATATTTCCCAAATTTACGACGGGTATAACTAGCAAAATTAGGCACTTCAATAATCAACCTTGTTTCAGGATGCGAAATTGTAAGTAATTCGCTCAAATGTTTTTGTGGTTGATAATCGTGTTCTAAATAATGCCACATGGTAATAACATCCATTGGTAATTCACCAGTTAGATTACCTACTTCCCCGATGCGTAAATCAATATTCGTAAAATCTTCAGGCGCATGCTTCCATCCTTCATTCGAAAAGTCAATGCCCATTAATGTTGCATCTGTTTCTTTGCGTAAATCACGTAAATATGTTGGTTTACCACAACCGACATCTAGAACCCTACTAGCTGAATTCAAGGAGACATGTTTTTTTACGACTCCGATACGAGCTTTATCTGTTTTTTGTTGGTCTTTTTGTACAAATGATCCATATTTTCCCCATGCTTCTGACGCACGGTAGGGTAGATAGGAAGCGGTATAAAAAGCTCCTAATTCTTTCTCTGGAATTCGTGGGTTTAAAAAAACTAAACCACAATCTGTACATCTGTCAAAATTGTAAGATTCTGTAGAATACGTATGCATCATTGCACCAGTTTCTATGTAGGATGTAAAGTTACTCGAATTACAGGCTAAACAGTTGCTTACGTATTCCATGATCGTGTAATATAATTGGTAAATGCTTGCATAAAATATTTGGAACGAAACTTCGACATAATACCCAAATCCTCCTTGAAATTTGTTTCATCATCGAGAAATGCAAATATTTTTTGAACCGGAATTTTGGAATACATCGTTTCAAATAATGCAGGACCCATATAGTTTTTACGGTTCAAGATATCTAAAAACAAGGAATCGTATAACCGGAATTTTTTTGAAATTAATCCATCGTTTGCATTTCTACCTAGCTTTAAATTTTCTACAATTTTTCGAGCATTGCGTTCACAATTTTTAAAGGAATAACCGGTAGTAGGTTTTACCCATCCACCCCCTGTACCAATGCTAATGTGCTTTCCAATCGAATATTTTTCGAAAGGAAAATCACTCATCGGAATTACTCCTTTTTCTTGTTCTATAATGGTATAGTTCGTTATGTTTAAAATATCGCTAATGTATTTTTTTAGCATCGTATCATAGGCGTCTTCTTGGAGTAAATTCCCTGAAAATAAGGTGAATTCAACCAATGCTTCTCGTTTATTTAAGGGAAGTACATAGGTAAAACTACAGGTCTTAGGTTGAAGTAGTCTAAAGTCCATCATCGTAAATTGTTCAGGATCAAAAGTATCTTCTTCCGTGCGAATAATCCATCCTTTGAAATGTTGTAAAAGTCGTGTGTAGTGATCCTCTGTTGCATGAAATTTTTCAGGGATACGACTGTCAAAAACAGATTCTGCAGTATAGGTAGATGTCGCGCCTTGTATAGAAATTGATGCAGCTGTTTCTACCGAAAGCACATCATCGCTTACCCATGTAAAAATGGAACTTGATGCAATTTCATCTTTTGCATATCGATAAAAATCAATTGCTTTTATCATTTTATAGCGATAGGGTTCTAGCGCTAATGGAATAGATTTGTTTGCTGTAAAAAAATGACCACGTGACCATTGTTTAGTCACAATATCCTCCCATAATCCATTCCCTTTTTCCCAAAAACACCATGTTCGGTCATTTTGATCTTTAGCGGATTTTTCTAGAATCAAGATGCGTTTATTCGTAAAAAACGATTCTTTTTTTATGGCTAATGCCAAATGCAGCCCAGCAGCCCCAGCCCCTATAATGGCAATATCAAAATGTGTAGATGACATAAAAAAAAGCGAAAAAAAGTAATTGGGAAGCAAAATGATGCAATGGAAACGGATGTTTCTTAGTATATAATTCATTATGCAAGATGGTTTGCATAATTACAGCAATAATAAACCAATCGATAAAGTTTCGTAACGGTGGGTAACCGATATCCCAATACCAAAAGTCAAAAAGCGGTGCATTTACTTCAATGAAAAAGTCGAGAGTAACCATGAGTAACGCGCTACAGAGAATAACCAACCATTTCTGTGCGATAAATCTTCGGCAAATACTACCGGTAATAAACGTCAAAATCATCCAATTGACACCAATTAACAAAGGAACGCCAGCTATTTTTGGCCCCAAATTATTGCCATAATGGTACTTTCCGAAAAGCAACCCGGTATGAACTCCAACTAATTCAACTCCCATTCCTAGTAAATAAATAAGGGACCAAAGAAGTATACTTTTCCACCCATTTTTTAACGGGAAATTCCACAATGTAAGGAATAAACAAAGCAGAAGATTGAAAGGTGTTTTGCTCAGAAACCAATCGGAATCACCTAACCAAATACCTAATATGCCAGAAATTGTAACTAACCAAAGTCCAAACAAAGAAATCTTTGTTTTTTGATCTAGATTGGAAAAATAAGCGATTAATTGCATAAATCAGAATTAATTAAATCAGCAGTAATTTTAGCGGAAAGTAAGCATAATGGTATGCCTCCTCCAGGGTGCACGGATCCACCACTACAATATAAATTTTTTATCTGTCGTGAAAAATTTGGATGCCTCAGAAAAGCGGTAAATTTAGAATTGCTCGCAGTTCCATACAATGCTCCACGATAACTACTTGTTCGTTGCTCTATGAGTGGAGGTGTTAAAATATCTTCTACTTCAATAAACGGTGTAATATCGACTCCTAATAATCGTTGTACTTTTTGTAGGATATGCTGACGCACTTGCGCTACTAATTGTGTCCAATCTTGCCCAAAGTCGCCTGGTGCGTTTACCATGACAAACCAATTTTCACAACCATTAGGTGCATCTTCCGATGCTTCTTTACTGCTAATATTGATATAAACGGTCGGGTCTTCATACAACGTTTTATGTTCAAATAAGTGCTCAAATTCAGTTTTGTAGTCCGCACTAAACAAAATGTTATGCAAGTCAAGTTCAGGAAACTGCTTGCGTATTCCCCAATAGAAAATAACTGCCGAACTCGAACGCTCCTGACGAAGTGTTCGTGTAGGATGTGGCTGATTTGCTAATAGTTTTTCATACGTAGAAAATATATCCATATTGGATACGATTACGTCCGCATAATACTTCTTGTCGCTAACTTGCACACCAATCGCACGCTTATTTTCCACTAAAATTTCGTCTACTTTTTTTCCAAAATGAAATGTAATCCCCTGTCGAATTGCTAATTCATATAAACTTGTCGTAATTTGATGCATTCCTCCTTTCGGAAAATAGGTGCCTAAATGTAGTTCAAGGTGCGGAATCATACTCATGATCCCCGGTGTTTTATAGGGAGATGAGCCGTTATAGGTAGCATATCGGTTAAATAATTGAACCAAATGCGGTTCTTTCAATTGTGTTGCATTGAGGCTATTAAGATCTTGACTTATTCCCATGCTTGACATTTGCATCAACGCTTTTACGGTATCTAAGGATAGATACGTACCTATTTTATGCAACGACTTTTCTAAAAAAATAGGGGAGGTTAACTCGTATTTCTTTTGTCCGTTTTTCAGATAGTTAAGTAGAGTAGAAGCTTCAATGCCAAATTTCGCCGAGGCTTCTTCAACGAAAACTTCTCGATTTGCATCTACCGTAAAACGAACACCATCTTCCCAAAAATAATTACAAACGGACGTTTTACGTGTATAGGAGAAATGATCTTCAAAACGTTCCTCGAATAAACCGAAAAGTTCGGTAACTAAATCCGGTAATGTAAATAAAGAAGGTCCTGCGTCAAATCGGTAACCTGCTAATGAAAATGCATGTAATTTACCTCCAGGATAATCATTTGCTTCAAATACAGTAACATCCATGCCTTTAGCCCGCAGTCGCAAGGCAGTCGCTAATCCAGCTATTCCGGAACCTATTATAATGGAAGAAGACATGAAATTTCTAATTGGTTTAAATTTTTCCTCAAATGTATAATTCATGCAAGGTATACTTTAAAAGTAATTAAATTTTCCCCATAGAAATAATATAAAATGTAAAAAAAGCTTGTAGACACTTAGTCGTATAATTAAGAGTTTATTATAGTTTGGTTTTGGTCCAGTTTTTTCTTCGTTTCCATTCCCCTTAACTTCCCCCGACCTTCCCTTGCCATTTACTTATATTTTGTGACCTTTGTGCAAAAAAACTTTGAGTACTTTGTGTTAACCAAACTTACCATATCATGAAAGGACAACTCCATAAAATGCGTGTTTCGCAAGATACACCTGTTAAGTACTACTTAGAACTCGAAAATACGATTTGCATGAACGATTACATTGGTAAATCCATCACACTTTCGTGGAGTGGTGTTATTCAATGCGTTTCGTGTCAAAAGGTGACGAAAAGTGCCTTTGGACAAGGTTTTTGTTATACCTGTTTCACACAATCTGCATCGGCTGCTGAATGTATCATTCGACCAGAACTGTGTCGTGCGCACCTCGGAGAGGGGAGAGATATTGCTTGGGAAGAAGCGAATCATAACCAACCACATGTAGTCTATTTAGCGCAGTCAGATATTGTCAAAGTCGGAGTCACCCGAGAAACGCAAATCCCTACTCGCTGGATTGATCAAGGAGCAGTGGCTGCGATTAAAGTTGCGGAGACACCTAATCGATATTTGGCTGGTGTGTTAGAAGTTGCGTTAAAAGATCATTTTTCAGACAAAACCAATTGGCAACGCATGCTTCGCAACGAAGTGGATGAAAGTATCGATTTAGTAGAAGAAAAATGGCAGCTAGAGGGAATACTACCAGACGATTTATTGCAATATTTCACCGAAGATGATGAGATTTTAGCATTCGAATATCCAGTAAATAAATATCCTACAAAAGTAAAAAGCATGGCTTTGGAAAAATTAGGTTCCGTATCTGGAATCTTACAAGGCATCAAAGGACAATACCTATTATTTGATGGGGATCGCGTCATCAATTTACGCAAATACTCAGGATATATGGTGGAATTCAGGAATGATGAATTCTGATTTATGAATTATTTGGATGAAATAAATTAGATTTTTCGAGGCAAACAAAAAATTAATTTCCGCAGTTTACATTAGTAAATGAGGAAATTAATTTTGCAGTTGAACGATGAAAAAGCATTTTATTTCATTCAGATTACGATTTCTTTACGTATTGCGTAAGTATAACAATCTGCTGATCATTCACCCTCCCTTCAATTTGTTCGTGGTTATCATGTACTAATGAAATGTTACGCACAGCAGTTCCGCGTTTTGCCGTAAATCCTCCACCTTTCACATTTAAATCTTTAATCAATACCACGGAATCCCCCATGGTTAAAGTAACACCATTACAATCTTTGTGTATTTGAATATCCTCTTTGTCTTCCCCTTCTCCAGTTGCTTTTGCCCAGTTTAAGGTTTCTTCTTCCAAGTAAAGCATATCCAACAAATCTTGCGGCCATCCTTCTGCACGTAATCGTTGTAACATTCTCCATGCCATTACTTGTACAGCAGGGACTTCACTCCACATACTATCATTTAAACATCTCCAGTGGTTAGCATCTGCATTTTCTGGGTGCTCAATTTGATCATGGCAGGTTTCACAAATGAAAATATAATCCTCTAAACGACCATTGTTAGGTGCCGGAGCGACTTCATAAGCGCGTAATTCGTTAGTAGATGTACATAATTCACATGCGGAATTACTTCGTGCGTTTAATTCTTTTTCAAATGCCATGGTATGGATGTTTTAGTTATGTGCAGCAAAGATAGAGAAAAATACAGGACCTTGGACCCGATTAAATGTACCTTGCTTATAGATAGATATGGAAGTAAAAAGAAATTTTAGTAATTTAACACTCCAATACAATGTAAATAATTAATCAAAATGTATACTATGAAAAGTAGCTTAGTTTTAGCAGTTTCTTTATTCCTTTTTTCTTTTGTGAAAGATGCTCCCAAACATAAAGGATTGGCAAACGTAACAGTGGTAAAAGCATATTCCCAAAATGTATTAGGAAAAAATGTTGGTTATTATGTAGAGTTTAA
The DNA here is from genome assembly GCA_947463445.1 of Flavobacteriia bacterium. GTDB lineage: Bacteria > Bacteroidota > Bacteroidia > Flavobacteriales_D > Crocinitomicaceae > CANHVK01. Next base: position 24,259 of record CANHRS010000013.1, read on the forward strand.
AAACAATGGTAAAAGTGAAGTAGATGCACTTAAATGGAAGGCGTTTTTTTACGATAATTTTGATGAATACAAAGGAGAATCGGAAGGGACTTGGAGTTCTGGTAATTTTATTCAACCTATAAAAAGTGGAAAAACTACGGAAGATCTAGAAACTGCTTGGATAAAAGACGCCTCGAAAGTGGTAATAAAAATCCAAAAAGTTCATTTTGTAGATGGAAAAACAATCGGGAAATAACTTATTTTTTACAGTTAATTAATTGTAAATCAGATTGTAGTTTTATTTTTTCTTGATATTTATGACGATAGATTCGTTTTTGTCAAGTACAGAAACAAATGGTGTAATTACATTGTCATCCAGTAAAATAATATTTACGGTGTTTTTCCCCTCACTACCCGTAGAAATAGCTGAAAATTTTAACTTAGCTCCATCTACATCTGCAAAAGGTAACTCAATCAAGGTTTTCTTATTCTTAATAACAAAATTTTCTAATATTGGTTGATCATCATAGTAAATCGTAATAATATCATTGTCTTCGTTGGAACCATCCCAAATAAATAAAGAAATATTATTAGACTTCCATCCTAATTGAATGAAGTTTTTAGCTGTAATTGTTTTGTAATTAATGAGTTGACTTATTTTTGGGTCGATGGATTGATTTACTTGTGTAAAACTCCAAAAGGGAAATAAACAAAGTATAAAAAGTGCTCTAAGCATAAATCTAAAGTGTACTAAGCGTTTAAACGTAAATTTAATTCTTTCTACAAAAGTAAAAAGACTTTGGAAACAATTTGTATAAGTTATCTCTTTTATGACTAATAAGTTAATAGAGACTAACCGCATCTCTTATTTTGTTAAGGTAGACATTACTAATTTGTTTCAAAATACCAATTCTCGTATCTTTCCCTTGAATTCGAATCGTAGATCCTTCGTTGTTTAGGGTAATTTTAACCCAAGAAATGGCTTCTAAAAATGGATATGCTTGTACGGATACTGGTTGCGTAGCAGTATAATGCGCTATATCCACAAAACAATCAATTCCATGTGTTCCAAAATCATGTGCAAAACCAGGTAATTCTACTCGTGGAAGGGGAGAGTTATGGTTATTACCGATTCCGCTAATTTCTTTTTTGTTAATGCTTAATGCATAAAGCGGATTCGAACCAAAAAAAGATCGGGTAAGGTCGGAAATGGTTTTTCCTTGGTCTCCTAAGGTTAAATGGAAACTATGACTAGCACTCGATCCATAATACATAAATGCTATTTCCCCACCGAATAAATTGGTAACAGGTCTATTACCTAAAGCCATGAGTGCAAGTGTAAGATTACCATTTGTCGATACAAGTTTTTGTAGCAAGTCAGGACTAAAATCTTCCAGTAAGGTTTGAACTTTCAACGGATTAAAATGCATAGAAATGCCACTAGTAGCTTTTCCTGGTGCTAATTTTGAAACATTCGTTGTGGAAGCATTTTCAAAGAATAAACGTTTTTTTAATGCGCTAGAAAAATGATGCGTAGTTTGTATGGTAATGCCTCCTGATGCAAATTTGAATGCGCTTGTTAGTGATGCGCCTGTAAGTAGTGTCTTTATTTCTTTTTGTTGAATTTCAGTTAATTGTAAACCTGCGTTTTTAGCATATAAGTGGTACATATGTGCTAGGTGGGTTGTAAATTGAATAGCAGTTGATTTATCAGCTGTAATTGCATGGTTTGTTGTGTTTTCTTTCTTGTTTAACTGATTGAATAATGTAGTGAAATGATGCGCAGTGATAACTCCTTGTTCTTGATAACGCAGAATAACAATGTCGTTCTGAATACCAATACTGAAGTTTGGACCGATAGCATAATCTAAATCTTTAGTATGTTCTAATAATAAACCCAAGGATGCAATTTTTTCATGAATAGAATCTTTGTTTTTTACGGTGGCAAATACATGTATTACCGAAGGTTTTCCGGTAGGCTGCAATAATCCTTCTATAGAAAAATACACTCCTGAATCTAGATAAATACCTTGATTAAAAGCGTTTAATTCGGAAGAAACCAGTTTGTTAATTTTAGGAATTTGTTTGTAGTCCGCATTCTCCAAAATAGTGTTGAGATAAAGTTTCCCGGAAAAAATAACCGCTTCATTTTGACTGGAATATGCAGTAAATTTCGCACCTAAAGTACGCTCTTTTGTTTTTTCAGAACAGGAAGTAAATAAACCAATGGAAAGTAAAAGAAATAGACTTAATGGAATTAATCGCATAGCGGGTCGATTTATCAATATTAATTACGAATTTTGCTTGTAAATTTAGTTAGAAAAACAAACGATATGCACGCTATTGAGCCCTTTTATCTATGGAGAGACTTTTATATTGCTTCGGAAGATGTAGCGTCCCCGTTTTACGGAAGGGATTATAGTGAGTTTACGTTTACGGATCAAATTTATAATTTTTACATTCACCCACAGTGGGACTCCATCGGATCACCTACCATGTTTATTAAAATGTTGTATGTCGATTACGACGAAGCTTTTGCTGTCATAGAAATGATCGGTGAATGGAATGATGCAATCGAAAATGATATAATGACATTAAAACGGGATATCATTGAACCCATTATGGAACATGGTATTAATAAGTTTATCCTTATTGGAGAAAATATCCTGAATTTTCATTATTCCGACGATTGTTATTACGAAGAATGGTTTGATGAGGTAGAAGATGGTTGGATAGCTCTAGTCAATTTCCATGAACATGTCATTAAAGAATTCGAAAAAATTCATCTAGATAGTTATTTCGTAATGGGTGGTGAATTGGAAGAAGAAGATTGGCGTACCATGCAACCTTTTGATTTTTATGTGAAAATTTCCGATTATGTCCAAAAACGATTGTCGTAATGTATCGTAGAGACACAATGCTTTGTGTCTACCTAATTGTTTCAAAAAAAACAAAAAAAATACAAAGTAAGGATGTTGCAAAGCAACATCCTTACTTTTATAAATAAAAAATATAGATGAAAAAAATCCTAATCATTGACGACGAACGCAGCATACGTCGCGCCCTTCGCGAAATCCTTGAATTCGAAGAATACGATGTATTCGAAGCGGAAAACGGTCGTGAAGGACTTGATTTGCTAAAAGCGAATCAATACGACCTAGTATTCTGTGATATTAAAATGCCTATCCTAGATGGAATGGAAGTGCTGGAAGCGTTTAAAAAAACAGAAAACGAAACTCCATTTATCATGATTAGCGGACACGGAACCATCGAAACGGCTGTAGAAGCAATACGTAAAGGAGCTTTTGATTTTATTGAGAAACCATTGGATTTAAATCGTATTTTAGTCACTTTGCGCAATGCAAAAGAACGAGTTTCTTTCGTGGAACAAACGACAGTATTGAAATCCACCATCAAAAAGATCAAAGGTTCTACAATCATTGGAGAATCGGAAGGCATACGTCGTATCAAAGAAATGATGGAGAAAGTAGCACCATCCGATGCACGTGTTTTAATTACAGGAAGTAATGGAACAGGGAAGGAGTTGGTTGCGCGAGGACTACACGAACTTTCTAACCGAGTAAGAATGCCGTTTATCGAGGTGAATTGTGCCGCTATTCCATCTGAATTAATTGAAAGCGAGTTGTTTGGTCACGAAAAGGGAGCGTTTACATCTGCCGTAAAAGACAAAAAAGGAAAGTTTGAACTTGCGCAAGGTGGTACCATCTTCCTAGATGAGATCGGGGATATGAGTTTGTCTGCGCAAGCAAAAGTGCTGCGTGCACTACAAGAAAACGTAATTCAACGTGTAGGAAGTGAGAAGGATACAAAAATTGATTGTCGTGTAATTGCTGCTACCAACAAAGATTTACGCAAAGAAATAGAAGCAGGAAGATTTCGGGAAGATTTATTTCACCGAATAGCAATTATTCTAATTCATGTTCCAGCACTCAACGACCGCAGAGAGGACATTCCGTTGTTAGCAGAACATTTTTTAACGGTGGTATGTAACGATCATGGTATCGCCCGAAAAGCATTTGATCAAAAGGCAATTCAAGCGCTTACAGCCATTAACTGGACAGGAAATATTCGTGAATTACGCAATGTAATCGAACGTTTGGTAATCCTTGCCGGAGATGTAATTACCGAACAAGATGTGAATCTATTTGCAAATCCGAAGGGGTAGAACCGAACTTTAAACTTCCCTCCTTGAGGAGGGATTGAGGGAGGTGACCTCGAGGTAGGCTAGAATTCCTGTTCAGATGGAAGTGTCTACCCTTGTAGTCCTATTTCAAAAGAGTAAATAGTTGGAGAAGAAAAAATAACAAAAGTTGAAGTTACACTATTAACTAAATTGATCTATAAGCTTCCTCCCTTGAGGGAGGATTGAGGAGGGTGACCTAGAGTTTTGACCATTTCTTAAAAGTATACTACCAAATTCCTGCTCCGCTGGAAGTGTCTTCCTACGGTTCTTTTACTTCCCCCCTTTTAAAATACTTCCAAACACCTTTGTGACGGTTGCGGTAGTATTTGCAGCAATATTTTTTACTGCAGCAGCTGGATCTTTACGTATTTTATTTTCCTCAATTTCTACTAATTTAAATAAGCCTGAAATGGCGCGATCGGTAACATACTCATTCAGATCAGGATTAATACTTTTTCCGCCTGTAAATACATTGACCTTATTGTAATTGGTAGCAAGTGGTTCCCAATATTTTGTTAATTCAACAGTTTTAATAGCTTTATCTACCTCTGGTCTAAATGCCGTTTTTAGTTCTTTACTGGTGTTGGATTGTAAAAATCGTGTAGCAGATCCATTGCCGCCATTCAAAATTGATAATCCGTCCGAAATTTGCATGTTTTTGATTGCGCTTAAAAAGATTGGTAATGCTTTTTTTGTTGCTTCTTCTGCTGCGCGATTCAAGGTCATTTCGAAACGTTCAACCTGACTCTTCATCTTAAGCTTTAGTGCTGCGTCTTTCACTTTTTGTGCATCCTGCGGAAATGGCAAGGTAATAAGTGAGTTTTTCCAGAAACCATCCATCGCAGAACTTTGTTTTACAGAGTTTTCTATACTGATGTTTAATGCATCTTTTAAGCCCTGTATTATCTCTTCTTTAGAAAGTAAAGGATTTAGCGCGATTTTTGCAGGTTGTTTGTTGAAAGAACTTAAAGTTGAAATTGCAGTTATAGCAAATGTTCCAACAAGTACAATAGATAGAATATTTTTTTTCATGAATTCAGATTTGGTATTCAAACTTACGATAAATTTATAGAAAATTAGTCTTAATATAACGTATGGTAGCAGAACTTATTTCGATTGGCGATGAATTGCTAATCGGACAAACAATCAACACCAACGCTTCTTGGTTAGGAAGTGAATTAGCATTACAAGGAATTCAAGTTAAATGGTGTACGACAATTTCAGATGATAAAGAAGATATCTTGTTTACGGTTGATCAAGCATTAAAGAGATCACAATTAGTCATTATTACAGGAGGTTTAGGCCCTACAAAAGACGATATAACGAAGCATACATTAGCGTCGTATTTTAATACAGAATTAGTAATAGACCCAACCGTATTGGGTAAAATTGAAGAATATTTTCGCTTACGTGGACGTGAAATGTTAGAAGTAAACACCATGCAAGCAGCTTTACCAAAGGCATGTACAATTATTCCAAACAATCACGGGACTGCTTCTGGAATGTGGTTTGAGAAAAACGATTCCGTTCTAATAAGTTTACCTGGTGTTCCTTATGAGATGAAAGGATTGATGAAAGACTTTTTATTAGAGAAAATCCAACAACATTTTCAAACAAAGGCGCTCTACCATAAAACTATTTTAACAACTGGAATCGGTGAATCTTTCTTGGCTGAAACGATGGCAGAGTGGGAAAGTCGCATTCGAGAACTAGGGCTTGGATTAGCCTATCTACCTTCGCCTGGATTGGTGAAGTTACGTATATCCTCCTACAGAGGTGAGGTGGATGCGCTAGTCATGGAAGGGTTTTTTCGAGAAATTGAAGATAAATTACCGCAGCATGTGTTTGGATATGAAAGCGATACGTTGGCGGAAGTAGTTGGACGCTTATTGTTACAAGCAGGTAAAAATGTAGGTACAGTTGAAAGTTGTACTGGTGGAGGTGTAGCAAATGCACTTGTTTCTGTTCCTGGTTCAAGTGCTTATTTTCAAGGAAGTTTAACAACGTATTCCTACGAACTTAAAACAAGATTAGCAGGAGTTAATCCTCTAACCTTAGAAAAATTCGGCGCTGTTAGTGAAGAAACGGTACGCGAAATGGCTATTGGTGGTAGAGAAAAACTAGGGGTAGATTACTGTATTTCGATCTCTGGTGTTGCCGGACCAGATGGCGGAACACCAGACAAACCAGTCGGAACTGTCTGGATGGCAGTAGCTTTAGCAGGAGATTGTGTAACAAAAAAAATAAATTTAGGAGATAATCGCGAAAGAAACATACAAATGACTATATTTGCATCTCTGAATATGCTTCGAAATGTATTATCAACAAAAAGAAGTTAAAAAAGAGAAAAATAGTTGTGTAATTAGAAAATTATAACTTTCTTTGCACCCGCTTTAGATTTTTAGTTAAATATATATAAGATGTCACGAGTTTGTCAATTAACAGGTAAGTCAGTAATGGTTGGGAACAATGTTTCTCACTCAAACAGAAAAACAAAACGTAAGTTTTTCCCGAACTTAGTTACGAAAAAGTTCTTTCTTCCAGAAGAGGACAAATTTGTAACATTGAAAATTTCAACTTCAGCGTTGAGAACAATTAACAAAAAAGGGATCACAGAGGTTGTTAAAGAAGCTCGTGAAAAAGGATATCTAAAATAAAACTACTTCGACCCATTGTGAAATGGCAGAATAAAAAGTAAAGAAAATGGCAAAGAAAGCAAAAGGTAATAGAATCCAAGTTATTCTAGAATGTACAGAGCATAAAGCTACAGGTGTTGCTGGAACATCTCGTTACATCACGACAAAAAATCGTAAAAATACTCCAGAGAGATTAGAGATCAGAAAATACAATCCGATCTTGCGTAAATATACTGTTCATAAAGAAATTAAATAATAGTCTGACATGGCAAAGAAAGTAGTAGCATCCTTGCAAAAAGGAGGAGGAAAAGAGCATACGAAAGTAATCAAAATGGTTAAATCTGAAAAATCAGGTGCATTTACTTTCAAAGAAGAAATCGTTCACAATGATAAAGTGAAAGAATGGTTTGCAAAAAACTAATTCAAACTAAAAATAATTTAATGAATAGCTCTCTTACCAAAGGGAGCTTTTTCTATTTTTAATACTATGGCATTTTTCGGATTATTTTCCAAAGAAAAAAAGGAAACACTCAACAAAGGCTTAGAAAAAACGAAACAAAGTTTTTTCTCTAAAATTGCACGAACAATCGTTGGTAAGTCTACTGTCGATGATGAGGTGTTAGATAATTTAGAAGAAATATTAATCACGTCAGATGTTGGGGTAGAAACAACCCTAAAAGTCATTGAACGTATTGAGGCACGTATTGCACGCGATAAATATTTAAATACCTCTGAATTAAATCGCGTTCTAAAAGAAGAAATTTCCTCTTTATTAGAAGAAAATAATACGCATAATCCAGGAGAATTTAAATTCCCAGATACCAATGGACTTCCATATGTAATTATGGTTGTTGGTGTGAATGGTGTAGGGAAAACTACTACCATAGGTAAATTAGCGCATCATTTTAAATCCGAAGGTAAAAAGGTGATTCTAGGGGCTGCGGATACCTTCCGTGCTGCTGCTGTAGATCAATTAATCATTTGGTCGGAAAGAGTAGGAGTGCCTATTGTACAACAAGGTATGGGTGCTGATCCTGCTTCTGTTGCTTTCGATGCGCTATCTTCGGCAAAAGCACAAGGCGCAGATGTAGTTATAATTGATACTGCAGGGCGTTTACATAATAAGGTAAATCTAATGAACGAGTTGTCGAAAATTCGTCGTGTAATGGATAAGATAATACCAAATGCACCACATGAAGTTTTACTTGTATTGGATGGCTCAACGGGTCAAAATGCTTTCGAACAAGCGAAACAATTTTCACTGGCTACTGATATCACAGCGTTGGCAGTAACAAAATTAGATGGAACAGCTAAAGGTGGTGTAGTTATCGGTATCTCAGATCAAATGAAAATTCCAGTCAAATACATTGGTGTGGGAGAAGGAATGAATGATTTACAATTGTTTCACAGAGAAGAATTTGTGGACTCCTTATTTTCTGAATAATATGAAGTCTATCTTATTTATTATTGGTATATGCGCATCATTTGCTTGTGCAGCACCAAAAGTAGCGGTAAAAAAATCGGTTGAAACGAAAAAAAAAGAAGCGTATAAAGATGTGAAAATTTCTAATAAGCCAATTAATCCATCTAATATACCAAAAGTTGCTGATAATCCTGTTCCAGTTTCCCCAAAAACTCCTGATAATAAGCCGTTAGATACAAGAGAGTATTAGTAACCAAGTTAATGTGATTTCATAATCACTCTTTATTAAAGTTAAAATTATTAACTTTTATTTTAAACAGATTTCTAATGTTTTTTTTTGATAAAAAATATTGGTTGTAAGCTTCCAGCTTTGATAAGAGTGGTTTTACTTTTGAAGATTAAGTTTTAGCGCAAGTGAGTTATTAGCCTATAATTATTTTATTATTTTGAAATATAATAAAAGCTGTTTCGTTTGAAGCAGCTTTTATTACTTAATGCAAAATTAGACAAACATCTGTTTATCTAACTTTAGCCAGTCTAATGTGGATTGATGAAATATATCCTCTTGTATTGATTTGGATAAATCACTTTCTTCGATAAATTTACCTATCTCTAAATCTCCCAACGGAAAAGGATAATCGGTTCCAAAACATACTTTCTTACTTCCTTGCAGCTTAAGGATGTATTTTAATAAATCGATGTCGTGTGTAATACTATCTACCCAGAATTTCCCTACGTATTCACGTGGATTGATTGGATTGTCAATCGCTACTAAATCTGGTCTACAGTTAAATCCATGCTCAACACGACCTAAAGTAGGTAAAAACGAACCTCCAGCATGTGAAAAACATACGCGTAAGTTTGGTAGTTTCTCAAGTAAACCGCTAAATATCATCGAACAAGCAGCGCGAGACGTCTCAGCAGGCATACCAACTAACCAAGGTAACCAGTATTTTTTCATACTATCTTCCCCCATCATTTGCCAAGGGTGAATCATAACAGCCATATCCAATTCCGCCATTGCCTCGAAAATAGGATAGAATTCTGGTTCTCCTAAATTTTTGTCATTGATATTACTACCAATTTGTACCCCAACTAGCCCGATTTCCTTACAACGTTTAAGTTCTTGAATTGCACTGTCCACATCTTGCATAGGTATTGTTCCTAAACCAATGTAATTCTTTGGGTAACGTGCAACTAAATCTGCGATATGATCATTTAAAAAGCGAGATGACTCTAAACAATCTTTCGGTTCTGCCCAATACGAAAATAATACTGGAATTGTACATACTACTTGGACGGTAGTTGAGAAATCTTGGTATTCTTTTACTCTAAAATCTTCATCCCAACAGTTTTCTTCAATACGACGAAAAAAACGTCCTCCCTGCATCATATCTGCAGTTTTATCTTCGTTGTGTTTTAAATAAATGAAATCACCATAACCAAATTTTCCATGCCAATCTGGAAGGTTTTTTGGTATAATATGCGAGTGCATGTCAATTTTCAACATAATCTATTTTTTATAATTTATAATTAGTATAATTTCTTCTCTCTACCCGTCCCCCGTCACTCGTCCCCCGTCACTCGTTCCTCATTCATCGTACCATCAATTTCCATGCACCATGAATAGGTTTGGATATAAATTCCCGTTTATTTTGTTCTTGAAGGTTATTCCAAAGTGTTTCTACAGCCGCTTCAAGTGCAGTTTTTTCTTCCTGCATAGCAGTCTTTACTAATTTTGGTGAACTAAAATAATGCTTTATAAAATTTGTGTCAAAATCACCAGATGTAAATGCTTCATGTTTTAGTACATATTTACAGAAATCTAAATTCGTTTTTACGCCAGATACTTGATACGCATCAATAGCATCGAGCATACGCGCTATGGCTTCGGAACGTGTTTCCCCCCAAACAATTAATTTAGCCAACATTGGATCATAATAAATCGGAATTTCCATGCCTTCTTCAAAAGAATCATCCACACGAATGTGTTCGCCAAAAGGAATACGATAACGATTTAGAGTTCCAATATCTGGAGTAAATCCATTAAATGTATCTTCTGCATATAAGCGTATTTCAAGGGAATGTCCATGGATTGTTAATTCATCTTGTAGTTTCGGAAGTCTTTCTCCACGCGCAACTCGTATTTGCCATTCTACTAAATCTAATCCCGTAATTTCTTCCGTAACAGGATGCTCTACTTGTAGACGCGTATTCATTTCCAAGAAGAAGAAATCTAAATTTGCATCCAACAAAAATTCAACTGTACCTGCACCAACATAATTACAGGATTTACAAACTGCAATTGCAGCTTCTCCCATCTTCACGCGTAACTGTTCACTCAAAACTGAGCTTGGTGCTTCCTCTATTACTTTTTGATGTCTTCTTTGTATACTACATTCGCGCTCAAATAGATATACATAATTCCCATGCGTATCTCCAAATACTTGAATTTCAATATGTCGTGGTTTGCTAACAAATTTTTCTATGAATACAGCATCGTTTCCAAAGGAAGAACGTGCTTCACTCTGTGCCATGCGCATTTGTTCTTCTAAGTTTTCAATCGATTCAACAAGTCGCATTCCTTTTCCTCCGCCACCTGCAGATGCTTTAATCAAGATAGGAAATCCAACTTGTAAAGCAATTTCTTTTGCTTCTTGAACGTCAACTATCGCTCTATCTACTCCTGGTACTAATGGAACATTGAATTTTTTTACCGCTTGTTTCGCTTCTAATTTATCACCCATCACTTGCATGGATGCTGGCGAAGGACCAATAAATGTAATACCTGCTTCTTGTACCTTAGTTGCAAATGCTGCGTTTTCAGATAAAAATCCATACCCTGGATGAATTCCATCTACACCCAAATTTTTACAATGTGCTAAAATTAGATCTTGTTTTAGATAACTTTCATTGGATGGTGATACACCAACGTATACCGATTCATCCGCCTCACGAACATGAAGTGCATCTTTATCTGCATCCGAATAAATTGCAACGGTGTTGATTCCCATTTTTTTTAATGTGCGAATTACACGTCTAGCAATTTCTCCACGATTAGCAATAAGTACTTTTTGCATATTGACTTTATTTTTTAACTGTCAAACTATCCTTAATATTCTGTAATGAATTCGTTGGGATTGGTTTTCTATTTTTTTTCGTTCGCTTTAATATTCTGCGTTCATTTTCTGGTCGAAATATATTTAAAAAACGCTGTAAGGAAACGAATTCCTCTACGGTTGTAAATTCTTCTTGGTAGTTAATACCAATACCTTGGGTCGTATAGGTGTTCAATTGATTAAATAAATTGATATCATTTGATTCGTTAAATGTGCTCAACTTTAAATTTCCTGCATCATCCAAATTGTAATCAATACGCACATTACTAATCCATAATGTAGTGTTAGCATTCGTATTACTACCAAATTGGGATGTAATATTCCAATCACCATATCCTTTTGAGAGTCCTACTCGGATGGAGGTTGTACCTGTAGTCGCTTGTGTTGTAGTTGCTGTGTTATCTGTTGCTGTATTGTAACTTAAATTAATTCGGTAGTTTTTGGATAAATCATTTAATATACTATTTATTTGATTTGTCACTAAATCCGCTACTGCATTCGACCCTACGTTATTACTACTCGAAAGTAATGGTTGGAATTTTTTCCATAGCAGTAATGAGAAAAATTGTTTGTTCAACTCTTCTTTACTATTATTTATTCGCGCAATTGCAGCTTTTGAATCTTCATTTATACCTGTGCCAACATTCCCTAATTCAATCTCGAAATCAATTTTAGGTTGTAAAACTGTTTCACTTAATTTTAGTTTGCAGCGAATTTCCTGAATGGATTTAGCATTTGAATTATCAATAGGTAAAATATCTTTTAATGTTGTAAATACAGAACTTACTGTTGTTAGTTTTAATTCTGCTAAATATGGGTCTTTCGTCCAACTGATAGTTCCACCTTCTTGTATCGTAAAATTTTGTTTTAATGGCCCTAATACAAAGTTATAGGTACTTTGATTTGTGTTGCTGTTTAAGATAGTATACGTACCATTCATGGTTACATTTTCTGTCCGATCCATATTTATTGCAATATCCCCTGCTCCAAATGCTGTGATTTCATCTCCTAATTTTTCATTGAAAATTAATTTAAGTTTGGCGTCAGGAGTAATTTTAAACTTTAAATCTAATGTAACACCTGAATAATCAATCTTAGGTTTTTTATTTTTTTTCGTATCCTCCTTTTGTTTAAATCGTATAAATTTTCCCTCTTCAATATCGCCTTCGCCATACATTGGAAAATTAATGGCTGATCCAGTTTCTGTCTTTAAATCTACATTAAATGCAATATCGTCTGGTTGACCACTCATATTGATGGTGCCTGTTGCATATCCTTTTCCATAAAAAATATCCTCCTCTTTAAATTTGGTATTCATAACCAAAAAATGATCAACCGGCAAAACCATTCCAGGTACGGAGGTGATGTCTTCTTCTATATTTAAATTGACATCAAATGTCCAATCTTCAAAGTTTTTATGGTAGACAGTGGCGATAATAGAACCATTATTTCCTTCTTCATCTTTAACAGGCATATTGTTTATATAAAAACCATCTGCATCCACTAATATTTTTCCTTTTGCACCTAGATTTACCCCAAACATTTCAATTTTTGTTCTACCATCAATCAAGTCTACTTCACCTTCCAGTTTTGGAGTCTCAAAGGTACCTGCGACAAGTATATTACCCTTTAATTTTCCTTCAACATTGGATATTACACGTGGATCTAAAAAAGCATTGATAAATTGAATATCTGTATAATTAAAATCTAAATTAAAGTTTAGATTGTTTTGATTCCGCATAGGAAAATATCTTCCATTAAATGTAAAAGTTGGATTCAATCTATATGCTAAATCTCCTTGTAAAAAAATACTTTTCCATTCATTTTCCCAATAACCAGAAAGCGATACATCACCCACTTCTTCTTTATTGATAAATAAATTTCTAATTTTTGAATCCCCAGTTATTTTAAGATCTGTAAATGGCGTACTTATTGAGGTATTAGCATTTAATTCTCCTGTTAACTTAGTTGGTAATTGAAAAATACTACTGACATGTAAAAGATCAAGTCCATGTATCTTAATAAGCGCTTTATCTTCATTTTTAGTGGAAAGTGTTCCATCGAAAGAAATTGTTTCTTCCTCGTGTTTAATAAGAAAATTTCGCATGGATAAAAATTGTGGTGCAACATCTAAATCACACGCTTCATCCAAAGACCATCTATTTTTGTCAATATGAAAAAACGAAGGGAGGATATGAAAATTAAATGATTTGCCTTTATTACATGTTGTTTCCCATTGAATTTTTGATTCTTTTTGATTAGATAATTTCCAAGTTAATTCTGATTGTAATTGATTTTCTCCTCCGTTTATTTTCAATGCAAGATCCTCTAATTCTATAGAATCGCGATAATTAAGTTGGACAGCCTCTAGTTTTGTTTCTATCTTTTTATCAATGATAAAACTTGTAGAAGTTAGTTTCTTAATTTTTAAATCTCCAATACGAAAATAAGGTGCCGATACTTTTATTTGTATTTTATCATTCGATATATCTCCTTTTATTCTACTGCCTGGTGCAATTTTGAGTTGCGGAGCAAATAAATCAATGATTTCATCTGCTTTTTTTACCTCAATATTATATGTCCAATCGTTATTTCGAGGAATAGTTGTACGATGTTTGATCAATGCAGGAAGTACCTCACTTAATTGATTGTTAATTTCCGTAAATATGTTTGTCATTTCTAAATCACCATGCATATCCACATCGCAAATCGATGAATTTATTTGTAGATCATCTGCTTTTTTTGAACGATTTAATTTAATTTTAAAATAATCAATAAAAGCATTTTTGTTAACTTCTTTATAATTTAGAGCATTCAGTTTTATTTCACCAGCATAATTATTTAAATTGTTCCCATGAACATCCATGCTTATTTCACCGGAGATGTTGCTATTTAATCGATTAGATAAATGTAGTTTATCGAGATTAGCATATGTGACGTTTGCAGTTAATTTATAATGTTCCTCTTCATTAAATGAAAGGTTTCCATCGTAAGTAAAACGTGCATTTTCATCCTGAACATCTAGTTTACCTTCGACCTTATTGTTTATATATGACATTTTATCCACTAAAATAGAGGAGTATGTGTAGTTTTTAAAAGTTAAATGCGCTAACCTACCTGATAATTCATGCACTTCTAGGTTTGCGTCAAAATCAAACATTCCTTGAATATTAACCACTCCAGACGTTTTACCAAATAATCTATTTTGGGTAATACCACCTAAATGTATACTATCCAGATAAATGTTAGGTTGACTTCCAATAGAAGAAAATAAATAGTCATCCTTCACTTTGTTATAGTCAATTTTAACTCCCTTTGGAATGCGAATATGCCCTTGTGTAGAATTAATTTTTTGCGCAACGATAGTAGCATGTTGATTACTACCTGTGATACGTACATTCTTTCCTTCAAAATATCCTAATCGTTTGACATAGCTATTGAATTCGATAGGTTTAATTCCTGTCAATATCGGGAAATTAAATTTTTCAATATCTGAAATGGGAAAATAGCAATAGGAAATTTTTTCATTGTATTCAAGATTATGTAAGTTACGAAAGTCAGGTAAAATTAAATCTCCTTGTAGAATAGATTTTTCTCCAAATTTTAATTTTAAGTCTTTGATATTTAAGACTTTTAATCGATCTGTAACGATTGCTTCTACCTCGCAAAATTGATCCATTCCTCGAAGTGCGGAAGAGAAATATTGAATGTCACGCATTGCTACATAACTTTTATGCAAAATAGCATTGAAATAAACTTTATCATCAAATTGCAGAAAATCGTCCCATGTTGAAAATAACATTTGGAATTTAGGAAGAGTTACTTCTGAACGATTGGTTTTGAATTTCAACTGTTTGACAGCAATAATGTTTGAATTAACCTTGGTATATCCTGAAAAACTTCGAATTTTCAATCCACATCTTTCGTTTAATGATAACTGATTAATTGCCGCCTTAATAGTTCCTTTATTATAAGAAAAGTTATCGGCGAATAGATATAATTTTTTCAAATGGATATGATCGTAATTGATTTCGTCTGTGTAATTTGCTTTACGATAATCGTCATACCGAATATCTAAATTTTTTAATGCTAGTTTTTCGATTTTGAACGTGTACGGTTTGGAGCTAGTTGTTTGCTCAGAAGTAAAGTAATCTACAATAAACTGAAAATTAAATGCCTCTGTTTTCTTAGAGATGTTTAAATTGAATATCCCTTGCTCTATTTTTACTTTTTTAAGGCGAATTTCTCTTTTGATTTGGTTGACACCCTTTAACGTGACAAATATAGATTTTGCGTAGGCTATTTTTTTATGCTGTCTATCTTCGATGTTAACTCCATCCAAAACAATTTTATTAAAAAAAACAATGGAAACACGTTCCACGGAAAAAGTTGTATTTAATTCTTTCGAAAAATAGGTAGTTGCACTTTGGGCTAAATAGGTTTGTACTGGAGTAGTTCTAACTAAAAAGACAAAAAAAACAAAAAAAAGGATAACCCATTCGGTAGATATACCTAGTAATTTTCCTGTAAATTTGAGTACTTTTGTCATTAATTATAAAACAATAAACTTTGAGTCTTAAACCTCTTATTTTGCTAGGCATAGAGTCCTCATGTGATGATACTTCTGCCGCGATTATCAAAGATACAATAATTTTATCAAATGTTGTTGCAGGTCAGGAAATTCATACGAAATACGGTGGTGTTGTGCCTGAATTAGCATCTCGTGCACACCAACAAAATATCATACCTGTCGTACAACAAGCGATTGCACAAGCTGGAATAGCTAAAGAAGACATTGCAGGCGTTGCATTTACCAGAGGTCCAGGGCTTTTAGGTTCATTGGTAGTAGGAACATCCTTTGCTAAGGCATTTGCTCTAGCGCAAAATATACCAATGTTGGATGTAAACCACATGTATGGCCATGTTTTAGCGCATTTTATAGGAGGGGAAGAAAAAAAGAAACCTACATTTCCATTTATTTGTTTGACTATTTCTGGAGGTCACACCCAATTAGTTTTGGTGAAAGATCATTTATCCATGGAGGTAATTGGAACTACCATAGATGATGCTGCTGGTGAAGCATTTGATAAAACTGCAAAGTTGCTAGGTTTCCCCTATCCAGGTGGACCATTAATTGATAAGTATGCCCAAGATGGGGATGCTTCAAAATTTGTTTTTGCTAAACCCAATATGCCGAATTACGATTATAGTTTTAGTGGTTTAAAAACATCTATTTTATATTTTTTACAGAAACAAATGAAGGAAAATTCTGCGTTTGTTTCGGAAGAATTAAATCATATTTGTGCTTCGGTACAGCAAACTATCGTGGATATTTTATTTACTAAATTAGTGAAAGCGAGTAAAGAATTAGGAATTTCCCAAATAGCAATTGCAGGCGGTGTTTCTGCAAATTCTGGTGTAAGAAAACGTTTACTAGAAGAAGGTCAAAAACGCAAATGGGATGTGTTTATACCTGAATTTCAGTATTGTACGGATAATGCTGCGATGATTGCTATAACGGGGCATTATATGTATCATCAAGGATTATTCGCAGATCAATCAATCAGTGCAACCGCTCGTTTAACTTTTAACCGTTAAGGATATGTTTTCAGATTTTCCAAGTGATTTTGTGTCACGTGTACTGTCCGATGATTTTTTAGGGGCTGAAAAATTATTACATGCTTTAAATACGGATTCTCCAGTTTCTATTCGTAAAAACCCTTTGAAAATAAACTCAGAGTTGACTGTTAAATCGGCGGTGGAATGGTGTGAGAATGCCTATTATTTGCCGGAACGTCCATCATTTATTAAAGACCCGCTTTTTCATGCTGGAACCTATTATCCGCAAGAGGCTGGGTCTATGTTTTTAGATGCAATTTTAAAACAGTTGCATCTCCCTGACGCACCTCGTGTTTTGGATTTGTGTGCCTCTCCAGGTGGTAAAAGTACACTTATTGCCTCTTGGTTACAAGGGAAAGGCTTATTGGTAAGTAATGAGGTAATACATGCGCGTTCGAAAGTATTGAAAGAAAATATGACGAAGTGGGGGGTGAGTAATTCGGTGGTTACTTCAAACGATCCTGCTGACTTTGAGCGTTTACCTAATTATTTCGATTTAATCGTTGTGGATGCTCCTTGTTCTGGCGAAGGAATGTTTCGAAAAGATAAGGATGCACGAAAAGAATGGTCTTCGGATAATGTACAGTTGTGTACAGCGCGACAAAAACGCATAGTGATGGATGTATGGGATGCACTGCAACCGGGAGGGTATCTAGTATATTCGACCTGTACATTTAATGCGGAAGAGAATGAAAAAAATGTTGCTTGGTTCTTGTCGGAAACAGCGTCTGAATTAATAGCGATTGAATCCTCTTGTTTTAAAAATGGGAGAGAAAATATAGGGTATTATGCATTGCCATCAGAAGTGGATACGGAAGGGTTTTTTATTGCTGTACTTCGAAAAACAGGGGAGGCGAAAATACGAAAATTAACGTGGAAAAAGAAGGTGGATTTAACAGTCTTTACCAATGAAAAATTGAAGGAATTATACCAATCTGCTGAAAATACAGTGGTGCAATGGAAAGAGTTTTTGTTTTCTGTACCAACGGATTTTCTAGAAGATATATACTATTTATATGCGCATTTGCATACCATAAAACTCGGTACTGAAATCGGAGAGGTAACACAAAAAGGGTGGAATCCAAAGGAGGGCTTGGCTTTAAATCCAAGGATTCAAAATTCTGAAATTCAACGTATAGACTTATCGTTGGAACAAGCTCTTTCTTATTTGCATGGCGATACTTTTTCGGTCGATGCTAAACAAGGCTATTATTTGATGACCTATAAGCAAGAACCGTTGGGGTGGATAAAACATTTAGGTAACCGCTTCAATAATTTGTATCCTAAAGAGTGGCGCATAAAAATGCGTTTAGACCGATAATCCTATTTATTTAAAATTTCAAGAATCGGTTCGCCGGTTGTTAAACTTGGTTTCGTAAGCTGTAGTATGTGTGTTAAAGTCGCTGTTATGTCTGTGATTTCCACTTTTCGAAATACTTCTTGGGTTGGTATATTTTTACCATACCAAAGTAATGGAACGTGTGTGTCGTAGCTGTAACCGGAGCCATGGGAGGTGCCTTGACGGTTCTTTTCATTGTCCTTTTGGTAGGGTAAATACCCAGGGTCCAACATGAAAATGACATCCCCACTTTCCTCTTTCATATAGCCGTTTTTGATTAGATTTTTCCAATAATCTGCTTGTTCAGAATTTTCTAAGTCCTCCGAAGTATAGGTGTTTTTTATATTTGGCCAAAACTTTAATTGATCTATGATGTAGTTTTTTACAAGGTTTAGGTCTAATTTTTTTGATGTAAGATTTAGTTTATCTATATAAATATTATTGTTTGTTACCTCTAAAATACAATCAAATCCAAATTTTCGTGTGCAACTATCCCGTAATTCTTTTAATGGTTTTTCTAGAAAAAAGTATCCGCCAGGAAGTTTTTGGTCTATTAATAATTGTGGTACTGGAACAACTGCGTGGTCTGCGGTCAGGAATAATGTAAATTCATTTTTGCCAATTTCTTTCTCAAGGTATTGAAGTAAACGTGCAATCTCTAAATCTAAACGCAAATACATATCCTCAATTTCGATGGACTGTGGTCCGTAAGCGTGACCAAGAATATCTGTTGAAGAAAAGCTTATACATAAAAAATCAGGGGTATTGTCTTTTCCTAGTTCTTCACCTTGTATGGCTTCGAGACTAGCGTTTAGTAAATGGGTATTTGCAAAAGGAGTCGCTGTAAACACTTTCATTTTTTTTGAATCATCCAACTTTTTAAACGCATATGGAAATGTTGGTTTAGTATTTCCGAAAATTAATTCTTCATAGGGAGAATTGTCTATCCCGCTTTCTATATAGTTTTCAATGGGTAAAAGTGTATTCCAAGTTTGTTGCATGTAAGTTGAAACATGCTTTTTAGCATTAAAATTTTGTAACCAGAAAGGAAGTTCTTTTTTGTAATAACTGCTCGTAATGAAATCTCCAGTACTAGGATCGTACCAATAACTTCCATCACTTTTGTGTCCACCAGGTAAAATAGCTCCTCTGTTTTTAATGGAAAGTGAAATAACTTTGGCTTTTGGGTAAGTTAATTTTAGTTGGTCCGTAATCGTTATGGCTTGAAGGTTTTTTGGGGAACAAGCGCCATTTTTAGAACTAGAACCGATGGTTGTGTAAAGTGAATCACCTACGCAGTTCTTTTCGTGTTTTGTTTTGCGATCATACCATTCATTGGCAACAATACCATGGTTGGATGGCGTGGTTCCGGTATAAATACTCGCGTGACCAGGACCCGTAAATGTAGGGATGTAATTGTATTGTGTATTTCTACAATTAGTTCCGTTGTTCATTATTTTTTGGAATCCATCTATTGAAAATTTATCGTAAAAGCGGTAGAGGTAATCATAGCACATTTGATCTACAACGATTCCAACAACGAGTTTTGGTTTTTTTTGTTCTTGCGAAAAAGATTGTATTGAGAAAATACTTAGGAATACGAATAGTAGTAACGTCTGTTTTTTCATGAAATTTAGTTTGATACTAAATTAAAGAAAAGACATTTCAACAATTTGACTATTTGTAAAGTTTATGAAGTGTTTGTGGTGAATAACTCAGGTTTAAATCTATTTTGAGTTAATTATTTGTTTATAAGTTGTTTATGTTTGTTGGTTAAGAGGGAAGTTTTGTAAGCTTCAAGTCGTATTTGGTTTTTAGTTTTCAACAAGCACAAAAACAATAAACTATGTGATTTTTATAGTTTATCTTTACCTTTTATTGTAAATCTTAAAATTTACAGCCCACTATAAGTATTTAAAATATAACAAAAAACGTGCCAGAATGATGAGTAAATTTCTTTTAGTTTTTGTAATGCTTTTATCAATCGGGGTTTCTCATGCCCAAGTTAGTAAGTTGGTAGAAGGTAATATCATCGATGAACGAACGGAAAACGAAGTAGAGAAGGTTGAGCTTTACATAAAGAATTATCAAACAAAGAAGAAATATGTTGCGGAGACAGATGATAATGGTCATTTCGCTCTGAAAAACATTCCATATGGCAAATATGCTTTAGTGGTTAAGGATAAAGATTACGAGACAAAACAATTCAATTTTGAAATAAACGAAGACCATTCAGAACATTTTACGTTTTCTCCATTTAAAATCAAATTAAAGGTAAGTTGGATGTTCAACTGGGGAGATGCATTTGGTGTTGAGCATTTTTGGTCGCACTTAACCGCAAAAATCATTTTAGGAATTTATGGAATTTGTTTAATTCTTATTTTCTTCTATTCTGTATTACAATTAACACTTTCAATTGCATATGCGAAAACACGTAAAAAACGTGCAGAAGAGGTTGCTCCTTTTATGGATTTAGCAAATGCTCCAAAAGTAACGATGCAATTGCCTATGTTTAATGAATTGTATGTAGCGGAACGAATTATTGAAACCGTTGCTGCTTTTGAATATCCAGCGGATAAATTTGAAATTCAAGTGTTGGATGATTCTACGGATGAAACAAAAGATGTAATAGCGAAAAAAGTAGCGGAAGTAGCAGCAAGAGGAGTAAACATCAAACATATTCACCGTGTGGATCGTACTGGTTACAAAGCGGGTGCTTTGGATGCAGCAATGGATCGCGTGGAAGGGGAGTTTATCGGGATTTTTGATGCGGATTTCGTTCCAGAAAAAGATTTCTTATTGAAAACAATGCCGTATTTTCAAAATGCAAACATTGGAGTAGTACAAACGCGTTGGGGACATTTAAATAAAGATTATTCGATTCTTACAGAATTACAAGCGTTTGGATTGAATGGACACTTTGCTATTGAACAAGGTGGTAGAAATAGTTCTGGACATTACATTAATTTTAATGGAACTGCTGGTATTTGGAGAAAGAAGTGTATTG